>DATNGY010000332.1:0-9881 GCA_035605735.1 Solirubrobacteraceae bacterium | reverse complement strand
TCCTCGATCGGCAGCACGCAGGCCGCGTGCGACCAGTACTCGAAGGCGCGGGCCGGCCGCGCGGGCGGGCTCCAGAACGCGCGCTCGACGCGGTCGCGACCGACCGCCCCGAGCCGCGCGTACGGGACGAGCTCGTGCGAGCGCGCGAGCACGGAGATCGTGTCGAGCTGGACGGCCCCGAGCCGGCGCAGGACGCCGGGCACGCCACCGCGCCGCGCCGCGGCGCCGAGCAGGCCCTGCGCGCGCAGCGCGATCCGCCGCGCCTCGTCGGCCCGCAGGGCGAGCGCGGCCGTGGGCGTCGCCGTGCTCAGCGCCCCGCGACCGCGGCCCAGGCTCGCCGCAGCACGCCGCCCGCGCGGGCGTCGCCGGCGGCCTCCGGCGAGGGCGCGGGCAGCCACGAGCACTGGGGCGTAGAGAGCCCGAGCACGACGCCGTTCTCGAAGACGCCCTTGACCCCGCCGGCCTCGACCACGGCGAGTCCGGTGGGATCGACGCTGCGGTCGACCACCAGGCCGTCGAGCCTGTCGCCCTCGAGGAGGACGACGTGGACGCTGCCGACGGCGTCGCCCTGCCCGGAGAGGACGGGGGCGCCCTTCGACAGGTCCGTCGGGGGAATCGGTGCTCCGAGCTGCTCGATCACCCGCTACAGGATAGAACCGCTCAGACGCGCTCGATGAGCGTGGCCGTGCCCAGCCCGCCGCCGCAGCACATCGTGACGAGGCCGACCTCGCGGTCCTCGTCCTCGAGCTCGTGTAGGAGCGTCGTGATCAGCCGCGCCCCCGAGGAGCCGAGCGGATGGCCGAGCGCCATCGCGCCGCCGCGCGGGTTGACCCGGTCGAGCTCGGGCTCGTGCTCGCGCATCCAGGCGGCGACGACCGGCGCGAAGGCCTCGTTGATCTCGACCACGTCGATGTCGCCGATCGCCATCCCGTTGCGCTCGAGGATCCTCGCGGTCGCCGGGATCGGCCCCGTGAGCATCGTCACGGGATCGACGCCCACCGTCGTCTGGTCGGCGATCCGCGCCCGCGGAGTCACGCCGAGCGCGTCCGCCTTCTCGCGCGACATGAGCAGCACCGCGGCCGCGCCGTCGGAGATCTGCGAGGAGTTGCCCGCGGTGATGCGCCCGTCGGGCTTGAACGCGGGCTTGAGCTGGGAGAGCGCCTCGAGCGACGTGTCGGGCCGGATCCCCTGGTCGACCACGTGCGTGTCGCCGTTGACCCGGAAGGGCAGGATCTCGCGCTCGAAGCTCCCCTCCTCGGTCGCCTTCGCGGCGAGCCGGTGCGAGCGCAGCGCGAGCTCGTCGAGCTCGGAGCGCGGGATCTCCCACTGCTCGGCGATCATCTCGGCGCCCAGGCCCTGGCCGACGATGTTGTGCTTGTCGAGCAGCTCCGGCGTGAGGGCCGTGCCGAACTCCTGCTGGGTCTGCATGAGCGCGCCGAACGACAGATGGCCCATGTGCTCGACGCCCGAGCCGATGACGACGTCGTGGACGCCGGAGGCGATGAGCGCGGCGCCGAAGTTGACGGCCTGCTGGGCCGAGCCGCACTGGCGATCGACGGTCGTGGCCGCCGCCTCGATCGGCAGCCCCTCCTGGAGCCACGCGTTGCGGGCCACGTTGAGCCCCTGCTCGCCGAACTGCGAGACGCACCCGGCGATGACGTCCTCGACCTCGCTGGAGTCGACGCCCGAGCGCTCGAGCAGCGCGGCGTAACAGCGTCCGAGCAGGGTGTTCGGGTGGACGTCCTTGTAGATGCCCTTCTCCGGGTGTCCGCGGCCGATCGGCGTCCGGACGGCCTCGACGACGACGACCTCACGACCCTGCGTTTCGCGCATGCGGGACTCCATCTCGACGGGTTGTTGCCTATAGGCTACCCGGCGTTGACTGTCCAGTCAGCCAGGGACGAGCGCCTCGCGGTCGCCGGATGCGGCGCGATCGGCTGCGGCCTCGCCGCCACGGCGTCGCGCACGCGCCCGGTCGTGCTCTGGGCGCGCTCGGCGCGCTCGGCCGACCGCGCCCGCGCGCGCGTGGAGGCGGTGTGCGAGCGCGCCGGCGAGGGCGCCGATCCGAGCCGCGTCGCCGTGGCGACCGACATCGACGCGCTCGCGGACGCGACCGTCGTCGTCGAGGCCGTCATCGAGGTCCTCGAGACGAAGCGTGCCGTGCTCGGCGCCCTGACCGGCGTCGCCGCCGCCGACGCGCTTCTGGCCACGACGACGTCGTCGCTCCCGCTCGGCGCGCTCGCCGCGGCGACGGGCGCACCCGAGCGCTTCGCGGCGCTCCACGTCTTCAACCCGGTGCCGAAGATGGAGCTCGTCGAGCTCGCGTTCCCGCCGGAGGCGACCGAGGCCACCCGCGAGCGCGCGCACGGGCTCTGCGAGGCGCTCGGGAAGGTGGCGATCGAGGTCCCCGACGTGCCCGGCTTCGTCGTCAACCGGCTCCTCTTCCCCTACCTCTTCGGCGCCGTCGAGCTGCTCGAGGCGACCGGCCTGGAGCCCGACGCGATCGACGCCTGCATGACCCTCGGCGCCGGACACCCGATGGGCCCGCTCGCGCTCCTCGACCTCGTCGGGCTCGACGTCGCGATCGCGATCGGCGAGGCGCTCGACCTCGACGTCCCCGGCCGCGTCCGCGCGCTCGTCGCCGAGGGCGCCCTCGGGCGCAAGAGCGGACGCGGTTTCTACGACCACGCTCCTTCAGGCAATCCTTCCGCAACCTTTAGCGGCGCTTGAGGAAACGCCCGGATACTGCGACCTGCGAACGTACCTCGCAAGTGCACCTCCTCCCAGAAGCACACGACCGGCCCGCCGCGAGCGGGCCGGTTGTCGTTCCGTGCACGGCACTGGTCAGCGTCGCACGCGCACGCGGACCGTGGCGCTCACGATCCGCGCGCCGTTGGTGACGGCGAAGTAGCCGCCGGCGGCGCGCAGCCGCTGGTAGACCAGCCGGATCGTCGTGCGCCCCGGGCGCAGGCCGGTCACGCGGGCGGCGCCGCCGCGGCGCAGCACCACGCGCGCCACGGCGCGGTTCGCCACCCGGGCCACGACCCGGTTCAGCGGGTTTGAGAGCGCGAGCCGGGCGCCGTCCGCGCTCGTCACCCACACCTGCAGGGCCGCCCGCGACCCGCGGCGGACGGTCAGGGCGCGCGCGCTCGCGCGCAGCCGGTAGGGCGCGACGCCCGAGGGCACGGGCTCGTCGCTCGTGGACTGGTCGATGCGCACGATCGGCTTGCCGAAGACCTCGAGCCGCGCGTCGAGGATCTCCATGCGCTCGGTGTAGAGCCGGCGGTCCTCGGTCGTCGGCGTCGGCCGGCCGTGGTGGACGTAGAAGAGCTCGCGCCCGTCCGGCGAGAGCTCGACGTCGCCGTGGCCCGTCGAGTACATGCCCAGCTGCGGGCTCTGGCTGAGGATCGGGTTGGCGGGCGACTTGCGCCACGGCCCGAGCGGGCTGTCGGCGACCGCGTAGCCGACGCCGTACTGAGGCGTCTCCCAGTTGTTGGCCGAGTAGGTCAGGTAGTAGGCGGTGCGCAGCCGGCCCTGGCCGTCGTAGTAGGGGTGCGCGAACGTCGTCGAGCCCTCCTCCCAGCGGCGGTCCTTCTTCTCGCCGCCTGTCAGCGCGTAGTCGTTGACGTCCGCGTTCTCCCACGCCTGCTTGTCCGCGCCGTAGCTGAGGATCGGGACGTACCCGTCGCGGCGCGGGCCGCTCGGGCCCCCGGGGCGGTTGTTGGCGCCCCGGAACGTGGGCGCGATTCGGGGCATCGTGCGACCGCGGGGGTCGTTCCACCACGCGTCGTCGAGCGGCACCGCGATGATGTTCGACTCCTCGATGTACTTGCCGAGGTCGGCGTCCCAGTTCCAGTTGCGGTACGCGTTGCGCGAGACGTAGAGGATCTTGCGCCCGTCGGGGGCGAAGAAGACGTTCGGGTCGATCGTCGGGATGTACGTGCCCAACGGCGCCGCCTGGCCGGCCTCAAGCGTCGGCGGCGGCAGCTTCTGGTCGGGCCCCATGATCAGGTTGACGTCGTGGTAGTCGGGGTCGTAGGGGTACCAGTCGATCGGGCGGGCGGCGATGTTGCGGAACGGCCCCTCGGGCGAGCGCGAGACCGCGACGCCGATCTTCGAGGGCTCCTCGAACGACGCGTAGCCGAACCAGCGCTGCTTGTTGGCGTCCGAGCGCGCGGCGTAGAAGAGGAAGTACAGGCCGGTTCGGGGGTTGTGGTAGACCTCCGGCGCCCAGAACCAGTCGTTGCCCCATTGGCCGCGAGCGTTCTGGCGCAGCGCCCCGCCGGGCAGCCGCTCCCACGTCACGAGGTCGGCCGAGCGGTAGATCGCGTAGTACCAGCCCGGGTCCGCGCCCTCGGTCGAGTACGCGTAGTAGAAGCCGCTCGCGTCGTCGTGGAGGACGTACGGATCGGCGGCCGGGAGCGCCGCGTCGTTGAAGTACGTCGAGTTCGTGCGCGCCGGGGCGGCCCCGGCGGTCGGTGCGGCGACGAGCGCGAGCGCCGCCACGGCGCCGAGCGCGAGGAGCCTGCGCATGACCCACCTCCTTGGAGGCGGCGCACCGTAGGCGACCGCCCGGCCGGCGGTCAAGGACCGCGCGCCGGCAGTGTCAGACGACCGCGCCGGACGTCACTCGGCGACGGCCGCCGGCGTCGGCGCGCGGCGCTCGCGGATCCGCACGGCCTCGATGCGGTTCTCGCGGACGGACTCGACGCGGATCGAGTAGCCGTCGGCCGTGACGCTGTCGCCGCGCTTGGGCAGCCGTCCGAGCTCGGCGAAGACGAAGCCGCCGACCGAGTTGTAGGCGTCGGTGTCGACCGGTAGATGGACGCCGTGGTCGAGGAGGTCGCTGACCGCGACGTGCCCGCGAACGAACCAGTCGCCGTTGGCCAGCCGGCGGATCGCGCCGCCCGCCGGGTCGGTCTCGTCGTCGATCTCGCCGACCACCTCCTCGACGATGTCCTCGACCGTGACGATGCCCACGACCCGGCCGTACTCGTCGACGACGACCGCCATCGAGGAGCGCTGGCGCTGCAGGTCGGCGAGGAGGTCGTCGAGCGGCTTCGTCTCGGGGACGATCAGCGCCTCCTTGACGAGGTCGATGATCGGCGCGTGCGGGCCCTCGGCCATGAGCTTGCCGGCCAGCGAGTTGGCGTGCACGGTGCCGCGGACGCGATCCTTGTTGTCGTCCTCGGTCACGACGAGCCGCGTGTGGCCCGAGGAGACGCAGCGGCGCAGCGCGGTCTCGACGTCCTCGGAGACGTCGACGGTCACGACCGCGGGGATCGGCGTCATGACCTGGCGCGCCTCCTGCTCGTGGAGGTGGAAGACGCCCTGGAGCATCCCGGCCTCGCCCGCGTCGAGGTGCCCGCCCGTCTGCGACTGGGCGATGAGGAACCGCAGCTCCTGCGGCGTCTGGCCCTCCTCGAACTCGGCGTCGGGGTCGATGCGGATGAGGCGCAGGATCGAGTTCGCGGCGGCGTTGAGAGCCGCGATGAACGGCCGCATGCCGGTGTTGAACCAGTCCAGCGGGCGCGTGACGAAGCGCGCGACGCGCTCGGGCCTGACGATCGCGTAGATCTTCGGGACCTGCTCGCCGACCGTGATGTGCAGGGACGTCGCGACGGTGTAGGCGAACGCGAACGACAGCGTCGTCGCGACCGCGTGCGAGAGGCTCCCGAAGAGCGGGTCCACCAGCTTCGCGAGCGCGGGCTCGCCGAGGAAGCCTATGCCCAGCGAGGCGAGCGTGATCCCGAACTGGCACGCCGACAGGTACTCGGGGATGTCGTCGAGCTGCTTGAGGACGCGCCGGTAGCGCTTGTCCTCGGCCGCCAGCTCCTCGATCCGCGCCCGGCGCGAGCGCACGAGCGCGAACTCGGAGGCCACGAAGAACCCGTTGACGAGCACGAGCACGAACAGCGCGATGAGCAGCAGGACGGTCATCGCGGCCCGGCCTGTGAGCCGCTACTTCGAGGAGGATCGTCTGGCACGGGCTCGGTCTGGCCTGAGGCTACCAACCGCCCGGCGCGTCAGGCGAGCCCGTCGCCCTCGCGCCGCCACGCGTCACCGGGGTGCGATGCTGCCTCCGATGCGGATCGTCTCGCTCGTGCCCCATGCCACCGAGCTGCTCTTCGCGCTTGGGCTGGGTGACCAGGTGGTGGCCGTTACGCACGAGTGCGATTTTCCCCCGGCCGCGCGCGATCGACCCAAGATCACGTCCGACCGTCTGGCGCCCGACCTCTCCGCCGGCGCGATCGACGCCGCCGTGCGCGAGCTCACCGAGCGCGGCGAGGCGATCTACGCGCTCGACGAGCGCCGCCTGCGCGCGCTCGAGCCCGACCTCATCGTCACGCAGGAGCTGTGCCCCGTGTGCGCGGTGTCCTACGAGGAGGTCGTCGACGTCGCCGACGCCATCCCGAGCTCCCCGCGGGTCGTGGCGCTCGACCCCAAGACGCTCGGCGAGTCGTTCGCCGACGCGCGCACGATCGCGCAGGCGACCGGCGCCCGCGACGCGGCGCTCGACCTCGTCGCGCGCCAGCGCTTGCGGGTGGACGCGGTGCGCGTCGCCGTCCGTGGCGCGCCGCCGGTGCCGGTGGCGGCGCTCGAGTGGCTCGACCCCGTCTTCGTCGCCGGCCACTGGACGCCGCAGCTCGTCGAGCTCGCGGGCGGCCGCGACGTCCTCGGGTTCCCCGGCGAGCCCTCGCAGCGCTCGACGTGGGAGGCCGTCGCCGCCGCGCGCCCCGAGGTCGTCGTCTGCATGCCCTGCGGCTACGACGCAGAGCGCGCGCGCGACGAGGCGCTCGACTTCGCCGACGAGCTGCGCACGCTCGGGGCGCGCCGCGTCGTCGCCGTCGACGCGTCCGCGTACTTCTCGCGCCCCGGCCCGCGGCTCGTCGACGGCCTCGAGCTCCTCGCCCACCTCCTGCACCCCGACCGGGTGCCGGGCGCGCCGGGCGGGGCGCTCGACGTCGAGCTCTAGGTTCGGCTCGGGCGCGCCGCGGCCGTCAGCTCCTCAGAGCGCTCCCACAGCTCGCGGGCGAGCTCGTCGTCGCGTGCCTGGGGATCGGGCGCCACCGGCCGTCGCTTCTCGAGGTACTGACCGCGCAGCTCCCCGGCGGCTGGGTCGAGGGCGAGCCACACGAGCGTCTCCGCGCCGCTGCGTGGCGAGCGCAGGAACGGGCCGACGAGCGTCAGGCCGGCCCGGACTAGCGCGCCGTCGTTCTTGCCGAAGCCGGTCCGGATCACGCCGGGATGGAAGCAGTTGGCCGCGAGCGCCGGGTTGCGACGCTGCAGCTCGCGCGTGAAGAGGATGTTGCAGAGCTTGCTCGTCCCGTAGACCCGGCTGGGACCGAAGCGGCCGTGCTCGGCCTGGAGGTCGTCGAGGTCGAGCTCCGCGCCCTTGTGGGCGTCGCTCGCTGTCGTGACCACCCTCGCGCGCGACGCCGTCAGGCGCTCGAGCAGCAGGTTGGTGAGCAGGAACGGCGAGAGGTGGTTGAGGGCGAAGGTCTGCTCGAAGCCGTCGGCGGTCAGGTGGCGCGACGTGAACATCGCGCCGGCGTTGTTGGCGAGCACGTCGATGCGCGGATGGGCGTCGAGCAGCTCGCCGGCGAGGCGGCGGACCTCGTCCATGCGCGCGAGGTCGGCCACGTACTCGTGCACGGCCCCGCCGCCGGCGGCGCGCGCCTCCTCGGCGGTGGCTCGCACGCGGTCGGGATCGCGACCGACCACGCCGAGCTCGGCGCCACGGGAAGCGAGCTCGACGGCCGCGGCGCGACCGATCCCGCGTGTGGCGCCCGTCAGGATCACGGTGGGCACCGAGCCCACGCTACCCAACGAGTCGACCCGGCGATGCAAACCCACGGGCCCGGATTCGCGCGCCGCCGAGCGGGTAGGACTGCTTACCGTGCTGCTGCTCGCCTACGACGGTTCCCCCGACTCACAGGCCGCGATCGCGGTCGCGGGCAAGCTCATGGGCGGTCAGCCCGCGACCGTCGTGACCGTGTGGGAGCCGTTCACGGTGCTGATGGCGCGCGCCGGCCCCGGCACGGCCTTGGCGGCAGCCGGCGAGGACAGCGCCGGGATCGACGCGGCCAACGAGCGGGCGGCCCGCGACGCAGCGGAGGAGGGCGCGGAGCGCGCGCGTCAGGCGGGGTTGAAGGCGGAGCCAGCGGTGCTCGAGCGCGGCCCGAGCGTCGCGCAGACGATCCTGGACGCAGCCCGCGCCGTCGACGCGACGGCGATCATCCTCGGCAGCCGCGGACTGACGGGGCTGAAGTCGATGCTGCTGGGCAGCGTCTCTCATGAGGTCCTGCACAACGCCGACCGCGCCACGCTCGTCGTGCCCTCGCCCGCCGCGGCAGCCGAGCGAGCGGGCGAGCGTCCGTGAGGGCCCGTCGTCAGACGCGCTCGGTGTCGCGGCGGTAGGCCCAGCGCGCGAGGAGCGCCAAGGCCGCCGTCCAGGCGGCGACCACGATCCAGCCGGTGGCCGACCAGGCGTCGCCGCCGAGCGCGACGTGGCTGGCCTGCACGAGCCAGTAGGAGGGCAGCCACTGCGCCACGTCGTGCATGAAGCCGTCGCCCAGCGGAAACCACGTCCCGCTCACCAGCGCCAGCAGCGACACCAGCCCGCCCGTGGCCGGGCCGATCGTGTCGGCGGTCAGCAGATGCCCGACGAACACCCCGAGCGCCGCGAACGGCAGCAGGCCGACCAGGATCAGCATCGTCATCTCGACCCAGCGGTCGGCTGGAAGCCGGACGCCGAGCACGACTCCCGACGCGTAGAGCGACGCGATCGTCAGCAGCGCCATCGCATAGCCGGTCAGGACCTTCGCGCGCAGGTACGCGCGCGACGAGAGCGGCGTGATGCGCAGCTGGCGCGTCCAGCCGTCAGTCCGCTCGCTCGCGATCCGGGCGCCCGTCGAGATCAGCGCCATCATCGCGCCGAACCCGACCAGGCCGACCATGTAGTACAGCGGCAGCGAGATCCCGGTTCCGCCGAAGTCGGTCTCGTGGCGGCCCGGCCCGGCGATCGCGAAGAAGAGGATCAGCGGGAAGCCGAGCGAGAACACGAGCAGGCGGACGTTGCGAAGCGTGCGCCGGAGCTCGAAGCGCGTGTAGGCGAGCGCCGTCATCGCACGGCTCCGATCGGCTCGACGGCCACGGCGCCGGCGGCATCGGCCGTCAACTCGAGGAACGCGTCCTCCAGTCCGGGGCTCGCGATCTCGATGTCGTGCGCGTCGGGGTACTCGTCGAGGAGCGCCCGGATCGCCGCGTCGGAGTCAGAGCAGGTCAGGACGACCACGTCGCCGCGGCGGTCGACGGCGGCGACTCCCGGCAGGACGGCGAGGAGCTCGAGGTCGTCGACGTCGACCGTGGCGCGGATCGTGCGACGACCCACGCGGGCGCGAATCTCGGTCGTCGGGCCGTCGGCCACGATCCGGCCGTGGGCCATCAGCACCGCCCGGTCGGCGTAGGCGTCGGCCTCCTCGAGGTAGTGGGTGGCGAACACGACGGTGCGCCCGCCGGAGGCGAAGCCACGCATCGTCGCCCAGAACGCCCGCCGGGCCTCGACGTCGAGGGCGACGGTCGGCTCGTCGAGCACCAGCAGGCGGGGGTTCGACACCAGCGCCAGCGCGACCCTCACCCGCTGGGTCTGGCCGCCCGACAGGCGGTTGGTGCGGCGGTCGGCGATGTCGCCGATGTCGGCGGCGGCAATGACGTCGTCGACCGGCATCGGGTCGGGATAGAGCGAGGCGAGCATCGTGACGACCTCGCGCACGGACAGCTCCGAGATCACCGAGCCGGTCTGCAGCATCGCCCCGATCCAGCCGTGCCCGACGGCGTCGGCCGGCGGTTCACCGAAGACGCGGACGTCGCCGTGGTCC
>DATNGY010000331.1:0-2081 GCA_035605735.1 Solirubrobacteraceae bacterium | reverse complement strand
CGCCTCGTCGTCGATGGCGAGCTCGCCGCGGGGCGCGAGGTCGAGCTCGTCGACCGGAGCCGCCATGAGCATGGGCTCCGCGTCGTGGACGTGCCCGGCGGCCGCGAGCACGGCAGCGGCGGCCTCGTCGCCCGGCCGCGTCCACACCGTCCACGCCCGCACGCCGCCGTCCGCGTACCAGCCTGCGAGCTCGTCGCGCACCGTGAGCAGCGCGCGGGCGTCGGCGGCCACGACGGCGTTGCAGAACGAGCGGTCCGGCCGCTCGGGCAGCCGGATCGCGAGGACTCGCGGGGCGGGCTCGAGCGCCTCGCCGCCGGGAGCGTGCTCCCCGAACGCGCGGTAGAACGCCGTCTGCGCGCGCAGCTGGATCGCGGCGAGCGCGGCGTCGTCCACGATGGCGGCCGTCTCAGGCCCGCACGAGCGGCAGGACGCGCTCGAAGGCGAACTTGTCGTTGGCCTCGTCGCTACCCGCAAGCGGGTACTCGCCCGAGAAGCAGGCGTCGCAGTGGTGGTCGCGGCTGCCCTCGATCGCCGCGTAGACGCCCTCGAGCGACAGGTACGCGAGCGAGTCGGCGCCGAGCTCGGCGGCGATCTCCTCGACGGTCCGCTCGTGGGCGACCATCTCCTCGCGCGTCGACATGTCGATGCCGTAGTGACACGGGTGGCGGATCGGCGGCGCCGAGATCCGCATGTGGACCTCCAGCGCGCCCGCGTCGCGGAGCATCTGGACGATCTGGCGCGTCGTGTTGCCACGCACGATCGAGTCGTCGACGACCACGAGCCGGCGGCCGCCGACGATCTCCGGAAGCGGGTTGAACTTGAGCCGCAGGCCGTGCTTGCGCAGCGCCTGCCCGGGCTGGATGAACGTCCGCGCGACGTAGCGGTTCTTGATGAGCCCGTCGTCCTGGGGCAGGCCCGAGACGCGGGCAAAGCCGCGGGCGGCGGCGTTGCCGGAGTCCGGCACGGCGATGACCAGATCGGCGCTGGGCGCCGGCGCCTGGCGCGCGAGGATCTCCCCCATGCGCCCGCGGGAGGCCTGGAGGGCGTTGCCGCCCATCCGCGAGTCAGGCCGCGCGAAGTAGATGTGCTCGAAGACGCACAGGGCCTCGCGCGCGCCCTCGACGACGCGGCGCGAGCGCAGGCCGTCGGCCCCGATCGACACGAGCTCGCCCGGGAGCACGTCGCGCATGCGACGCGCGCCGATGATGTCGAAGGCGCACGTCTCCGAGGCGACGCAGAAGCGCTCGCCGAGCATCCCGAGCACGAGCGGGCGGACCCCGGCCGGGTCGCGGAACGCGAGCACGCGATCCTTCGTCATGACGACGGTCGAGAACGCGCCGTGCAGGCGCGGCAGGACGTCGGCGACGGCGTCCTCGACGTCGTCGGCGGGGTGCTCGGCGAGCAGCGCCGCGATGATCTCGGAGTCCGAGGTCGAGCTGAACGTCACCCCGCGCTCGCGCAGCTCGGCGTGCAGCTCGACCGCGTTGATGAGGTTGCCGTTGTGGGCGAGCGCGAGCTCGCGGCGGTTGCCGCCGGCGCCGTTGCTGCGATGGACGGGCTGCGAGTTCTCCCACTCGTTCGAGCCGGTGGTCGAGTAGCGCACGTGGCCGATCGCCAGATCGCCGCCGAGCGCGCGAAGGTCGTGCTCCTTGAAGACCTGCGAGACGAGGCCGAGCGCGCGCTGGGTGATGATGTAGCCGCCCTCGTCGGCGGCCGCGATCCCCGCGGACTCCTGGCCGCGGTGCTGCAGCGCGTAGAGGGCGAAGTAGGCGAGGCGGGCGACGTCGTGCTCGGGACCGAAGATCCCGAAGACGCCGCACTCGTCGCGAGGGCCCTCGCGCTCGTCGGGGTGCGGCGACCCGGCCACGGCGCCAGGGTAGCAGCGCCTATCGACGTCTCCAGGCGGGCGGAGCGCGAAGCCGGAGGATCGTCGTCGTGAGCCGATGCGGCCCCTGCGCGGGGCGCGCCTCGAAGACGATCGCCGCGCTCAGGCTTCCGCGCTTGCGCAGCTTCGCCCGGGCCGACCGGCGCAGCTTCAGCGTGACCGTGGGCGCGGAGTTGGCCTTCAGCCGCAGGGAGCG
>DATNGY010000330.1:0-5378 GCA_035605735.1 Solirubrobacteraceae bacterium | reverse complement strand
GGCGGCCGCGTACGTGGTGCTGGCATCCACCCACGAACGCGCCCTTGACATCGTCCCGCTCGCCGCGCTCGAGCAGCACGCCGTCGATGTCCCCCGCGATCCCGGCTCCCTCGGACAGTGAGCGCTCTGGCGCCCTCGCTCCGCGGGCCGCCCGAACAACGTCGCTCGATGGTCGCTGGGCGCCGAGCTCGAGGCGATGATCGCCGAGCTTCGAATTGACCGGTCGGGCTCAGCTCACGAAGGGGGCGACCGCCGCTTCGGAGCCGCGGATGTCGAGGATGAGCGCGTCGTCGTCCGCGCTCAAGGCGAAGCCGACGCTGGGACAGCAGTCGGCCTCCGCCGCGACGAGCGCCGCGAGCTCGTCCTCGACGCCCGCGTCGCGGCGGTAGCGCTGGCGCGCGCCGGTCGCGGTCGGAGAGGACTCGAGCAGCGCGCGGGCGGCGAGCCGCCGCCAGCGCGCGACGCGCGCCTCGAAGGCCGCGGCGCCGAGCGAGCAGCTCACGGCCTACGCGCGCGGACGATCGCCGCGCCGGCGTGCGCGTGCACGCGGTGCGTCTCGCGGATCTCGACGCCGACGAAGCCGGCCGCCGCGAGCGCCCGCTCGTACTCGCCGCGGGTCAGGGCGCCGGCGACGCACCCGGTGAACGCCTCCATGTCGCCGCGGGTGGCGGCGTCCATGTCGTCGTCGGCGACGATGTCGCTGACGGCGAAGCGGCCGCCCGGCCTCAGCACGCGGGCGGCTTCGCGCAGGACGCGGTGCTTGTCGGCGGCGAGGTTGATGACGCAGTTGGAGATGACGACGTCCACGGCGCCCTCGGGGAGCGGGATCTCCTCGAGGTAGCCCTTGAGGAACTCGGCGTTCTCGATGCGCGCCGCGCGCGCGTTGGCGCGGGCGAGCGCGAGCATCTCGTCGGTCATGTCGAGCCCGATCGCCCGCCCAGACGGGCCGACGCGGCGGGCGGAGATGAGGACGTCGGCGCCGGCGCCCGAACCGAGGTCGAGAACGGCCTCCCCCTCGTGGAGGTCGGCGACGGCGGTCGGCACGCCACAGCCCAGCGAGGCGGCGACCGCGGCCTGGGGTGCGCCGTCGGAGTCGGCGTCCGCATAGAGAGAATCGCCGCAGCCGCATCCGGCGCTCGCGCCGCCCTCCGCCATGCGCAGCGCCGCGTCGGAGTACCGCCGGCGGACGCGCTCGCGCACCTCGTGGTCGGTCAGCTCAGCCATGTGGTCAGCTCCTCGAACGCGTCGGGCACGACGTAGTAATAGGCCCACAGGCCCCGGCGTTCGGAGTCGACGATCCCCGCGTCGCGCAGCTTCTTGAGGTGATGCGAGAGCGTCGGCTGCCCGATGTCGAAGAGCGGCACGAGCTCGCACACGCAGACCTTGCCCGCGTGCTTGCGCAGCAGGTCCACGAGCTGCACGCGAATCGGATCGCCGAGCGCCTTGGCCACCTCGGCGATCCGCAGCGCCTGCGCACGCTCCACGTCGGGGTAGACGACGGGCTCGCAGCACGGCTCGCCGGCCGGGCGCTTCTGCTTCGGCGCGAGCTCCAGATCGACCGCCATCGATCTACGAATACCGATTGAGTTGAAGATTGTCAATGGGTACCCTGCGGGCCGTGGCGGAGCAGATCGCCGTCATCACCGACGTCCACGCCAACCTCCCGGCGCTGGAGGCGGCGCTTGCGCGCATCGACGCGCTCAGCGTCGAGCGCATCCTCTGCGGGGGCGATCTCGTCGGCTACGGCCCGCACCCCAACGAGGTCTGCGCGCTCATCCAGGAGCGCGCGATCCCCACGATCTACGGAAACTACGACTACGCGATCGCGCGCGAGCTCGACGACTGCGGCTGCGCGTACATCGATCCGCACGACCGCCAGCTCGGCCAGCAATCCGTCGATTGGACGCTCGCCCACACCGACCGGGCCGCCAAGGACTTCATGCGCGAGCTGCCCTTCGACCTGCACCTCCAGGTCGGCGATCACGGCGTGCACCTCGTCCACGGCTCGCCCCGCAAGGTCAACGAGTACCTCTTCGAGGACAAGCCCGCGCGCCTGTACGAACGCCTGGCCGCCGCCGAGACCGACGCCGTGCTCGCCTTCGGGCACACCCACAAGCCCTGGATCCGCGACTTCGGCAGGGTGCGCTTCGTCAACTGCGGCTCGGTCGGCAAGCCGAAGGACGGCGATCCACGTGCGGCCTTCGCGATCCTCACCGCGACGGCGGGCGGCATCGACGCGCGCATCGAGCGCGTCCGCTACGACGCGGACGCCGTCGCTGCCGACGTCGCCGCCGCCGGGCTGCCCCGGGAGCTCGCGGACAAGCTCGTGCTCGCCGCCTGAGCTCCGGGCGCGTCCGGGCCGGGCGCCGAGCCGCCTTCCGGCCGGCTCGGCGCCCGCCTCAACCGATCCTCAGCGCACCACCGGCCAGATGAACGTGCTCCAGTTGGCGAACGTGGTGCGGCTGTTGCCGCCGATGAACTCGGTCGCCGACCAGATCTCACCGTTCGGGAGCGCGAAGGAGGCGCTGTAGTCGCCCCCACGGCACAGCGCCTCGTCGCCGCCGATGAACTCCGTGTAGCAGGTGAAGCCGTCCTCGGGCCGGAAGCCCGCGCGCGCGATGCGCACCGCTCGGCCCGCGCCGCTGCGGTCGATTCGGGTCCAGCCCGCCGACGGGAACCGGTTGGGTCCCATGACCGAGTAGGCCACGACCCCGCGGCCGGCGTCGTTGACGCCGATCGCCGGGAACGAGAGGAACGCGTTGCGCCCGGCGAGGTAGCCCTGCCGGCGGATGTCCGCCGACACCGTGTTCGCCGAGACCGACGGGACGACGGAGAACCAGGCGAGGCCGTCGCGCGGGCCCGGCGTCACGATCGTGTTGACGCCCGACCACAGCCGGCCGCCGGCCCACACGACCTGGTTCATGCGCGCGTCGTTGGCCTCGACCTCGGGCACCGGCTCGCCGACGGACTGCCCGAGCGGATGCGGCCCCGGTCGCTGCTCCTGGGGGACCGGCTGCCCGTAGACCTCGCTCGTCAGGTCGGTCTGCAGCAGGCGCAGGTTCGGGCTCCCGGTGCGCAGCGAGCTCGTGTGCGTGACCGCCCAGACACGGATCCGGTTCTGGAGCAAGCCCGCCTGCAGACCGCAGTCGGGCGGAACGCACTCGAAGCTCGACATGAAGTACTCCGTGCCCTGCTGCGCCGTCTCGTAGTTGCCGTTGGGAGCCGTCGCCGGCTGCACCGTCCCGGTCCGCGTCGTGCCGGTCCGCAGGTGGACGACGTTCAGCGGGCCGCCCGCGGCGAGCGCGCGCTTGTCCATCGCGTAGATCTGCGCGCCGTTGAACGCGGTGCCCGCCATGCTGTACTCAGCGGTCGAGACGAAGAGCCCGTTCGCGTCGGCGCCGAGCAGCGGCTGGTCGCCGAAGCACGGGCACTCCGTGCCGCCGGGGTCGGTGGCGTCGATCGAGTAGACGTTGTAGGGCCCGAACGGATCGCGGCCGACGCTGGCCGCGATCAGCGTGGCCGCCCGGTTGCCGAAGTCGCCGGTGACCGGGTCGCGGCGATCTCGAGGATCGTGTGGTACCAGTGGCCCGTGTCCGGGTCGAAGTAGCACTTCGGGTCGCTCAGGAACGGCCCGAGCGCTCGGTCGTGGGATCGAAGGCCGGCGGCAGGCCGTAGAACGAGTTCAGATCGACCGCCGACGTGTACTGGTTGGAGTCGGTGTCGTAGAGCGAGAGCGCCACGTTGACCGACTCGAACAGGTACGTCGTGGCCTGGAAGGGCCCGCCGCACAGACCCTGGTCGGGCGGCTCGACCTCGAAGCCGTTCGTGAACACCATGTCGGCGATGCCGAGCGCCTCGAATCCGCGCCGGCTCTCGTCGTTGACGATCGGCAGGCCATGGACCTTCGGTGGCTTGAGCCCGGCCGTCGCGGCTAGCGGCGCCGGTTGCTCCCTTCCCGCCTCGCGCGCGCGCCACTTCACCTGCGCCGGCGAGTTGCGCAGCGCGGGCCGGTACGGCGCGTGGCGGGCGCGTGCCGCAAGGTCGCGCAGGTTCACCGTCGCCACCGGGTTGATGGGCGGCGCGGCAGCGACCGACGTGGCGGTGACCCCGAGCGCCGCGACGGCGAGCGCCGACGCGAGCGACCAGCGGGCGAACGCAGCTCGACGAGACAAGAACTTCCCCCTTCCAGGACGATGGGAGCAGCCCCTCCTCTTATGGAGGGGCACCCTAGGCGCGCGGTCGAGCGCCCGTCAACGCGGGCGCCCGTGCGCTTACAGCCGGCTATCGTCGTGGCCAGTGGACGCCACGCCCGCCACCGGGCTGCCCGACGCCCTCCACGCCTCGGGACCCGACAGCCGCCGCGCTGACCACCTGGAGCTCTTCGGTCGGTTCGTCGGGTCCTGGGATCTCGAGTGGTCGCGTCCGGGCACCGACGAGCGCATGACCGGCGAGCTGCACTTCGGGTGGGTGCTCGGTGGCCGCGCCGTCCAGGACGTCTGGATCGTGCCCGCCCGCGGCCGGCCCGGCGAAGGCGAGCCGCCTCTGGCCTTCCACGGATCGACGATCCGGTTCTACGACCCGGGCATCGGCGCCTGGCGCTCGACCTGGATCGAGCCCGTCAACGGTCGCGTGCGCCGCTTCATCGGCCGGCCCGTGGGCGACGAGATCGTGCTCGTCAGCGACGAGGACGAGCCTCGACTGCGCTGGCGCTTCACGGAGGTGACGTCGGACTCGTTCCGCTGGCAGGCCGAGAGCTCCTACGACGGCGGCGTCAGCTGGCAGTTCGACGAGGAGATGCTGGCGATCAGGCGTCGCGGGTGACGCAGCGAAAGCCGATGTGGCTCGTCGACGTCTCCACCGCCTCGGCCTGGCGCGCCGCCGGCCGATACCGCAGGCAGTAGCTCGGCGCGCACAGGTGCGAGCCGCCCTTGATCACCCGGCGGCGGGATAGAGCGGGCGCTCGGCCACGGTCACGTACCCGGTCTCCGCGACGAAGCGGCGGAACTCGCGCACGGTGACCGGGTGCCGGTCGACGGCGAAGCCGTCGAGCTCGACCGCGCGCGGCGGACCCTCGTCGGGATAGAAGCCGGTCGCGCCCATCGTGAAGCGCCCGGCCGGCACGCTGGCCATGCCGTCGCGGGCGGCGATGGACTGGTCGCTCATCCGTCCTCGAGCAGGCCTTGGAGGGGTCCGAGGAGGCGCCGAGAGCGGCGCGAGACGCCGGGGAGGGCGAGCAGTCGGTGAGTCGGGGCGGCGCCCGCGTTGCGCCGGTCGAGTTGCTCGTGGCCGATGCGCTTCCACCGCTCGTCGATCAGAGCGCTCGGGTCCGTGCTCGCGACGGTGGCCTCGTCGACTTGGAGGTGCTCGGCCCACAGCCG
>DATNGY010000329.1:0-4429 GCA_035605735.1 Solirubrobacteraceae bacterium | reverse complement strand
GGTCATCCGCGCGGGCGCGCGCGGCTACGTGACGAAGAACATCGACGCCGATGCGCTCGCCGACGCCGTCCGCCGCGTCCACGACGGCGACGCGGTCTTCTCCCCGCGCCTCGCCGGTTTCGTGCTCGACGCCTTCGCCGGGCACGCGCCGGCCGCCGCCGATCCCGCGCTCGACGAGCTCACCCCGCGCGAGCGCGACGTGCTGCAGCTCATCGCCCGCGGCTACCTCTACAAGGAGATCGCGTTGCGCCTCGGCATCTCGGCGAAGACGGTCGAGGCGCACGTCTCGGCCGTGCTGCGCAAGCTCCAGCTCTCCAACCGGCACGAGCTCTCGCGCTGGGCGATGGAGCGGCGGCTGGTCGACTGAGGAGGGGAACGAGCCAGCCGCCGGATCCATGCCCAGCGCGAGGCGAGGAGGGAGACGGGCCGATGATGGGCGGCACCGCGGCCCGCGGCAAGCGTCGCGCGCCGAGCGGGGGTACAGGCGCGCCGAGCGGTTGGGTTCAGGCGCCGCCGGCCGGCGGCTCGTGGGCGAGGATCCACTCGTCGCCGCGTCCGCGATGGACGAGCCCGCGCTCGCGCAGCGAGCGCAGCGCGAGCGAGACGGTCGGGCGGCGGGCGCCGACGAGCCGGCCGAGCTGCTCCTGGGTGACCGGCAGCGGAAGCATGATGCCCTGGCTCGAGACGTGTCCGCGGCGGTCCGCGAGGTGCCAGAGCAGCCGGTGCAGGCGGTCCTCGACCCGAGGGAGGTGGCTGAGCGCGAGCGCGATCGCCGTGCGCTTCGCGCGCTCGTGCGCGCGCTCGACGAGCGCGGTGGCGAGGCCGGGGTACGGCGCGATCCGCTGGGCGAAGCTCGCGTCGAGCACGAGGACGCGGGCCGGCTCGAGCACCTCCCAGCGCGGTTTCAGGCCGACGAGGCGCTCCTCGTCGCCGTCGTCAGGCCCCACGAGGTCGCCGTCGCAGAGGAGCTCGGCGCCCAGGGCCTCGCGGCTCTCGAGATCGCGCATCATGAGGCCGCGCAGGACGAGCAGCCCGAAGCCCTCGCGGATCCGCGCCGCGGCCGCGGCCGGGTTCCACGGGCCGCGCGGGAGCGCCACCGCACCCGCCACGGCGGCCGCCCGCGCCTCGGCGAGCTCGTCGCCGGCGCGGCGCGCGAGCTGGCGATCGGCGTCGAGCAGGCGCACGGCGGTGACCACCGGAGTCGCGCCCGAGCGCGTGAAGCGCCGGCCGTTGACGTCTGCGGCCTGGTGTGGGGAGACCAACGGCACCGTTTGACACGCTTGCCCGTATCGGGCAGGGCTTGAAACCCGACCATGCGGACGCCTGGCGGCCGCGCATCCTTCCCGACGGCCGCTACATCGCGGTCGTCGACGTCGTCGTCGGCGGCGGGGCGCGGATGTCGCGGCGGTACTGCAGGTACTCGCGCCCGCAGATCTGGATCGTCGCCGCGATCGGGATCGCCAGCAGCGCACCGGCGATGCCGAACAGGGTCGAGCCGCACAGCACCGCGACGAGCACGAAGAACGCCTGGACGTCGACCGCGCGGCTCTGGATGCGCGGCTGGATGACGCTGTTCTCGACCTGCTGGTAGGCGATCGCCCAGACGACCCAGATGATCGTCGTCGTCGGGAAGTCGTGGAAGAGCGTGACGAGTCCGACGACGATCGCGCCGATCGTCGCCCCGACGAGCGGGATGAGGTCCGCGATCGCGGTGAGCACCGCGAGCGCCCCCGCGAACGGGACGCCGAGGATCTTCAGGACGACGTACGTCGCCAGCCCTGCGATGGTCGCCTGCAGGAGGGCGCCGCCGACGTAGGCGCCGACCGCATTGGCGCTGCGGTCCATGGCCCGCTCCAGGCGCGCGCGCCGGTCCTCGGGTTGGGTGCGCAGGAGGGCCTCGGCCCAACTTCGCCCGTTGGCGACCATGAACACGCTGAGGATGAGGATCGTCACCCCGGCGAAGATCGAGTTGACCAGCCTGACGCCGAGGTTGGTGAGGATCCCCGCGGCGGTGCCGGCCTTCTCGGGCAGCTTGGCCGCCTGCTTGTGCAGTTGGTCGGTGATGCCGTACTGGTCGTTGAGCTTGCGCAGCCGCTTGTTCTTGTTGACCGTGTCCTGCAGGTCGTTGACGTAGTGGGGCGCCTGCTCGGCGAGGTCGTTGACGCCCCCCGCGATCGAGGGCACGACGGACGCGATGACTCCCACCGGGATCAGGAAGAGCGCGAGATAGGTCGTCGCGATGGCCAGCCCGCGCGGCAGCCACCGGCTCAGCCGGTTGACGGGTCCCGAGACCGCGACGGCCAGGAACGTCGCGAGGATGATCCAGCTGATCGGCTTGCGCAGCAGCCACAGCAGCGCGAGCACGCCGACGACGGTGATGACGATGAGCACGACGCGCAGGACGAAGCGCGAGAGCGATTCCCCGCCTGTCGTGGGTTGCGCGACGGCCACGGCGCGATCATGGCAGCGCGGTCCGACGGCATCGGGCCGCGGGCCGGTAGCGTCGCGACCTTGGAGGGCTACGACCTCGACCGTTCGAACGCGCTCAGCGACGGCGTCTTCGCGATCGCGATCACGCTGCTGGCGCTCGGCATCGACGTGCCCTCGAGCGAGACGAACGACCTCTGGGAGGCGCTGGGCGACACGGTGCCGGAGATCGTCAGCTACGTCATCGCGTTCGGCACCGTGGCGGTGCTGTGGCTCGGCCACCACCGCCTCTACGGTCAGCTCGAGCAGGTCGACGGTCGGCTCATGACCCTGAACCTCATCTACCTGGGCTTCGTCGCCTTCCTGCCGTTCCCGAGCCGCCTGCTCGGCGACTTCAATAGGCAGTCGGCCTCGGTGGTCCTCTTCGCGGTCACGGTGACGTGCGCGGTCGCGCTCGCCCTCCTCATGCGTCTGCACGCGCGCCACGTCGGGCTCCTCGAGTGCCCGTCCGGGCGCGACCCGGCCGCGGCGCAGGCGGCGGTCGTGCCCGCGGTCTTCCTCGCCTCGGTGCCGATCGCGTTCGTGAGCCCGGCGGCAGCCCAGTACGCGTGGCTGTCGATCTTCCCGCTCTCGCGCTGGCTGGCGCGGCGCACGGGCGGCTGACTACGATCGCGATCGTGTCCAGCGAGCGACCGGACCGGGTCGTGGTCGTCGCCGGCGAGGCGCTCTTCGACCTCGTGCTCGACGACGACGGCGAGCTGCGCGCCCACGCCGGCGGCGGCCCGTTCAACACGGCGCGCACGCTCGGGCGCCTGGGCCGGCCGGTCGCCTACCTCGGTCGCCTCTCGCGGGACCGCTTCGGGGCGACGCTCGAGCGCCTCCTCGCCGACGACGGCGTCGGGCTGGAGACGGCGGTGCGCACCGACGACCCGACGACGCTCGCGCTCGCCGAGATCGACGCGGAGGGGAGCGCGCGCTACCGCTTCTATGCCGAGGGCACGTCGGTGCCGGGGCTCACGGCGCCCGACGCGCTCGGGATCCTGCCGCCGCGCATCGCGATGCTCCACGTCGGCTCGCTGGGCGTGACCCTCGAGCCCGTCGCCACCGCGCTCGAGGCGGTCGTCGAGACGGTCGCCGACGACGCGCTCGTGGCGGTCGATCCGAACATCCGCCCGGTGGCGATCGCGGATCCGGCCGCGTACCGCGCACGCCTCGAGCGCATCCTCGCCCGCAGCCACGTCGTCAAGGTGAGCGTGGAGGACCTCGAGTGGCTCGCCCCCGAGGAGGAGCCCGCGCGCGCGGCGCGCGACCTGCTCGCGCAGGGACCGGTGGTCGCGCTGCTCACGCGCGGCGGCGAGGGAGCGCTCGTCATCACGCGCGGCGGCGAGACCGCGATCGCCGTCCCGCCGGCCCGGGTCGTGGACACGATCGGCGCCGGCGACGCGTTCGGCGGCGGCTTCTTGGCCTGGTGGCACGCCCACGGCCTCGGCGCCGACGCGCTCGACGACGACGACGCCGTCGTCGCCGCACGCGCTTCGCAGTGCTCGTCGCCGCGCGCACGTGCGAGCGCCCCGGCGCCTCGCCGCCCTATGCGAGCGAGGTCGGGGACGCCTTGAGCGCGTAGCCGCGCCGCGCGGTGGGAACGGTCTCCCCATGGCCGACGAGAACCCGGACGCCCGCGAGGCGGGGCTCGGCGAGGCGCAGTCCTCCAACCCGCCCGACGACGCCGACATGATCTACGCCGACGCGGACCCGCTCGACACTTCCGTCGAGGACGCCGACCTCTTCCTCGGCGACGGCGACGGCGACGACGAGGAGGACGACGCCGACCTCTGAGCCTCAGCACTCGTGGCCGGCGAGGTCGAAGTCGGCCAGCCCGGCCGGGTCGGTGATCCCGAGCTTGCGCCGCGCGCGCTCGGCGAAGCCGGCCGAGCCGAGGCGGACGACCAGGGCCGGGGCCGGGTTCGGCGAGGCCTCCATGCTCCACCCGGGCTCGACCTGG
>DATNGY010000328.1:0-11193 GCA_035605735.1 Solirubrobacteraceae bacterium | reverse complement strand
GCGCGCCTTCACGCCCGAGGACGCCAAGGCGCTCAAGGCGACGGTCGGCACGTTCCCGCGCTCGGACTTCTACGACCTCGAGGAGCTCCTGCCCAAGCTCGGGATCGGCGAGGCGATCGTCACCGTCCTCGACGAGGATGGGGTGCCGACGCCGGTGGTGGATACGAAGCTCGCCGCCCCCTCGGCCTCGATGGGGCCGGCGGCTGACGTCGAGCGCGCCGCGAAGGCCTCGCCGCTGTGGGCGAAGTACGGCACGCGGATCGACAACCAGAGCGCGCGCGAGATGCTCGCCGCGCGCCTCGAGCCCGCGCCGGCGCCCGAGCCGGTCCCGGTGCCAGCCCCCGAGGAGCCCGCGCACGTCCCGCAGCCACGGCGGACGAAGAAGCGGACGCCAGCGAGCGACGCGATGGCCGGCGGCCTCGGCGGCCTCGGCGACTTCCTCGGCTCGCGCCAGGGCCAGCGGCTGCAGAAGGAGGTTCTGCGCGGCGTCTTCGGAATGCTCCGCAAGAAGCTGTGACGCCGTTCGCGCCCGAGTGCGCGACGCGCCTCAGGCCGATCGGCGGCGGAAACGGACGAGGCGATGCGTGAGCTCCTGGCGCGCACGGGACCGACCGCCTCAGCGGCACGCTCAACGGTCACCGGCTGGGCGGGCGCTCGGGTCGGGGCCGCGGGCCGGGCGCGTATGCGAATGCGATGCTCTGGCAGATGAATCGTCGCGCGCCGACGGCGTGGGCGGCGGCAAGTAGGTCGGCGGTCCCGTCGCGACGGATCCGGTTGGTCGCCTCATAGACGCGCTTGTCGCGCGGATCGCGGCGTGTCGGCAGCGCGGTGAGCTCGTGCACCATGACTTCCGGGGCGGCGTCGACGACCGCGCGGCGCAGCGCGTCTGCGTCAGCGCGTCGCAGATCGCCGCGCGTACGCCTGCCGCCCAGATCATCTCGGCGCGCTGCTCCGATCGCGTCGTGCCGGTCACGTCGTGCCCGGCGGCCACGAGCCGTGGTACGAGCGAGCGGCCGATGGCACCACTCGCGCCCGCCACGAACACCTTCATCGCGCCCGCTTCCCGGCCTCGTTGAGCATCAACGCAACGAGCCCGCTGAAGAGCACGAGCGAGATCAGCCGGGCCGGCCCGAGCCACGGGGGTCCGCCTCGCCGACATCGAGCAGGTGATTGAGGGCGTGCAGCACGTTCTGCAGCAGCACGAGTACGAGCACCGGGCCCCGCCATTCGCGCCGGCGTACGGCGACGAGCACGAGCGCGCCAAGGGCCAGGTAATGCTCGGTGTGTCACAGCCGGGGCTGCCGTCTTGTCTTTGGTGCAGGTAATTGTCGATGAAGGAGTTGATGATGAGAGTGTTTGTGGCAGGAGCGACGGGAGCGATCGGAACGCAGCTGGTGCCTCGTCTGGTCGCCGCGGGTCACCAGGTTCATGGCATGACGCGCAGCGACTCGAAGCGGGCGATGCTCTCCGAGCTGGGCGCCGTGCCGGTGATCGCAGACGCGCTTGATCCCCATCAGGTCGCCGAGGCGGTGGGCACGGCGAAGCCGGACGTGATCATCCATCAACTGACCGCGATCCCGGTGACCCCGGACCTGCGTCACTTCGATCGCGACTTCGCCCTGACCACCCGCCTGCGGACCGAGGGCACCGACCACCTGCTCTCCGCCGGCCAAGCCGTGGGCGTTCGGCGGTTTGTGGCGCAGAGCAACGGCGCGTTCCCGTACGCACGAACCGGTGGACCGGTGAAGAGCGAGGAGGACCCGCTCGACTCCGCGCCCGCGCGCGAGACGCGCGAGTCGTTCGCGGCGATCCGTTACCTCGAGACAGCGGTGCTCGGCGCCGACTGGACCGAGGGGATCGTGCTGCGCTACGGCGCGTTCTACGGACCGGGCACCTCCATGGCGCCGGGCGCGGACCAGATCGAGATGGTCCGCAAGCGCAGGTTCCCGCTGGTCGGCGACGGCGGCGGCGTGTGGTCGTTCATCCACGTCGCCGACGCGGCGGAGGCGACGGTGGCGGCGGTCGAGCACGGCAGCCGCGGCATCTACAACATCGTCGACGATGACCCCGCCCCGGTCGCCGACTGGCTGCCGGCGCTGGCGCAGACGCTCGGCGCCAAGAAGCCCATGCGCGTGCCCCGCCTCGTCGGGCGGCTGTTCGCCGGCGAGGTCGGCCTGGTGATGATGACCGAGCTTCGCGGCGCCTCCAACAGCAAGGCCAAGCGCGAGCTCGGGTGGCGCCCGGCGCACCGGAGCTGGCGGCAGGGGCTCGCGGCGGCATGACCGATCGCGAGCGACTGCTCGACGAGCTGCGGGAGGCGTCGTTCGCGATCGCCTACCGGATGCTGGGCAGCGTGTCCGAGGCCGAGGACGTGGTCCAGGAAGCGCTACTGCGGGTCCATCAGGCGCTCGAGAAGGGCGAGCGGATCGCATCGCCGCGCGCGTACGTCGCGACCGTGACCACCCGGCTGGCGATCAACGAGCTGCGCTCCGCGCGCGCCCGCCGCGAGCGCTACGTCGGCGATTGGCTGCCCGAGCCGATCATCACCGACAGCCAGGATGACCCGGCCCGCCACGCCGAGACAGCCGACTCGCTGTCGCTGGCGATGCTGGTGCTGCTGGAACGCCTCTCGCCCGAGCAGCGCGCCGTGCTGCTGCTCCACGACGTGTTCGGCTGTGACTCTGCGGAGATCGCAGCGATCGTCGGCAAGAGCGAGGCCAACGTGCGCCAGCTCGCCACCCGCGCCCGACGCCACGTCGAGCAGCACCGGCCCCGCTTCCAGACGACGCGCGAGCACCGCGACGAGCTCGCAGCCCGATTCTTCGCGGCCGCCGAGCGAGGGGATCTCGCCGGGCTCGAGGCGCTGCTCGCTGCCGACGTGCAGCTGACCGGCGACGGCGGCGGCAAGGTTCCGACGCTCGCGCGGACGCTGCGCGGACGCAACCGCGTCGCGCGCACCCTGATGAACTGGCTCCGGCGGATCGCGCGCGCCCCGGGCGTGTCGTTGCGCCCCGTCGAGGTCAACGGCGGCCCCGGAGCACTAGTTCTCGACGCACAGCAGCGGCTGATGGCGGTGTGGGCGCTCGACATCGCCGGCGGCCAGATCAGGAGCATCAGCTCGATCGCCAACCCCGAGAAATTGACGCACCTCGGGGCAGTCGGCGACTTCCGATCGTTTGTTAGGTCGCCGAGATGAACCGGTGTGTGCTGCGCGCAGCCGTTCGGGGCCGCGCTCCTGGCGGCACTCAACGTCTCATCCGGAAGGACGCCCGTGTCGCTCATGCAGGCGATGTTCACGACCACGACGCCGACGACGTTCGGCACTGTGCAGACGAGACGCCGCTGCCGAGCCGCTGCGCTTCGAGGTCGAGACGTACGACCAGCTCCACGTCATCACCCACCCCGACCCGGGCTACTGCTTCGTCGATGCCAACAACCGTAGCGCCCACTAGATGGTTGATGCCACGACCGCGTGCGCGCGGATGCCGCGGTCTCGCGGCGCCGGATCGCCACCCCCGATCCTTGTCGATGGCGCTGCCATTGACGGCCGATTGGGGCGTCGCCCGGCACCCACGATCCCGCGACCCCGCGCACACGCGGCCGCGGAATCAACCATCTAGGATCGCCCGCTCTCTGTCCGAACGCGATCAAGGAGCGGTGCATGGGGGTACTCGACGAGAAGGTGGCGATCGTCACCGGCAGCGCGCGCGGCATCGGCCGGGCGACGGCCGAGCTGCTGGCCGAGCACGGCGCCAGGGTCGTCATCAACGACCTCGACGTCGACGTCGCCGAGCAGACGGCCGGCGAGATCGAGGGCGAGACCGTCGTGTTCGGCGGCGACCTCACGCGCGACGGCGCGCCGGAGCAGCTCGTCAAGGCCGCCATCGACGCCTGGGGACGGCTCGACATCGTCGTCAACAACGCCGGCTACACGCTCGACGCGCCGGTCCACAAGCTCTCCGACGACTGGTTCCAGCGGATGCTCGACATCCACCTCGTCGTCCCCTTCCGCGTCATCCGCGCCGCCGCTCCGCACCTGCGCGAGCCGGCCAAGCTCGAGCGCGAGCGCGGCGAGGAGGTCTTCCGCAAGATCGTCAACGTCTCGTCGGTCTCGGGCACGATGGGCAACGCCGGCCAGGCCAACTACGCGGCGGGCAAGGCCGGGATCGTCGGCCTCACGAAGACGCTGGCCAAGGAGTGGGGCCAGCTCAAGGTCAACTGCAACGCGGTCGCCTTCGGCTACATCGAGACGCGGCTCACGGCCTCCAAGGACGAGTCCAACACGGTGGAGATCGGCGGCGAGCGCGTGCAGCTCGGCATCCCCGACCAGCTGCGCGGCATGGCCTCGATCCTGATTCCGCTCGGGCGGTCCGGGACGCCGCGCGAGGCCGCCGGCGGCGTCTTCTTCCTCTGCTCGCCGTGGAGCAACTACGTCCACGGGCAGGTGCTCAACATCACGGGCGGGCAGTTCACGGGGATGACGAGCTAGTGCCGGCCGCGACTTCCCGCCGTCCGTCGGGTTCGTGCGATGTCATGCCCCCGGTGTCAGGAGCTCCGTCCGTGTCCATCCGTCCCCTGCTCGCGCTGGCGCTCGCGCTCGTCCTCGGCCTCGTCGCCGCCGGCTCGGCGAGCGCGGCCACGCTGTTCCCGCGGGTCGCGGTGCGCGCGGCCACGGCGGGCGGCGCCTTCACCGGCACGCTCGCCCTCGACCGCTTCGAGGCCCAGCTCAGCGGCCTGTCGGCGATCGGCTCGCTGAGCGGCACGCTCAAGGATCGCCGCTACCCGTCGCCGCAGAAGCTGCGCTACGGGACGTTCACGTTCGCGGCCGTCGTCGGCCCGATCCCGGGCGCGTCCGACTGCGCGCGGCTCGGGATCGGCCTGCAGGCGCGCACCGTGCGCCTCTTCGGCCTTCGAGCGACGTTCCCGGCGCGCGGGCTGACGCTGCGTCCTCGGAGCAGCTCGCCGCGCGCCTACCGCCCGCTGCTCTGCGGCATCTCGCAGGCGATCGGCGCGAAGCTCGCGTTGCCGATCCAGGCCCAGCTCCTCACCGGGCTCGTCCAGAGCTTCCCGACGCGGACGCGGACGTAGTGCGGCGACTCGCGCTCGCCGTCGTGGGCGCCGTCGCGCTCGCCGCGCCGGCGGCGGCGTCGGCTGCCGACCTCGTCGCCCCCGTCACCCAGGACGGGCCGACCGGCCGCTACGTGCTCGGCGGGACGTGGCTGCTCAAGCGCGATCCCGGCGACCGCGGCCTCGCCGGCCACTGGGAGCGCTCGCGCGGGACCGGCGGGTGGGCGCGGATCACGGTCCCCAACGCCTACAACACCGGCGACCAGAGCGCCAACAGCTTCATCGGCTCGCCGGCGTGGTACCGCACCGACTTCCGGCTGCCGAGCTCCGCGGCCTCGCCGTCCTGGCGCCTGTACTTCTACGCGGTCAACTACCGCGCGACGGTCTGGCTGAACGGCAAGCTCGTCGGCGAGCACGCCGGCGGCTTCGAGCCGTTCGAGCTGCCGCTCGCCGACGTCGATCGCCGCGGCTCCAATCGGCTCGTCGTCCGCGTCGACAACCGCCGCCTGCCGACCGACTTCCCGCCCTCGGTCTTCACGAACGAGGACGTGCCCGAGGGCGGCTGGTGGAACTACGGCGGGATCGTGCGCGAGGTCGAGCTGCGCCGCGTCGATCGCCTCGAGTTCGAGCGCGTCTCGGTGCGGGCGCAGCCCCTGGGCGCCGGCGCGCCGGCCGCGATCAACGTCAAGGTGACGCTGCGCAACGTCACCCGCGACCGCGTGCGCGCACGGCCGGCGGGAACGTTCGGCGGCCGCGCGCTGCGCTTCGGCTCGGTCGTGCTCAAGCCCGGGCGCGCCAAGACGCTGCGCGCGCGCCAGCTCTCCTACCCGTCGCCGCGGCTGTGGTCGCCCGCCGGTCCCTACCTCTACTCCGTCGCGCTGAGCGCGACGGCGACCAGCCGCGGGCACCCGGCCGCGGTCGTCGGCCGCTACCGCCTGGAGACCGGCATCCGCTCGATCGCCGTCGGCCCCGACGGGCGCCTGCGGCTGAACGGGCAGGCGCTAAACCTCCGCGGCGTCGCGATCCACGAGGACCTGCCCGGCAAGGGGCCCGCGCTCACGAGCGCCGACCGCGTCGGGATCCTCGCCGCGGTCAAGGACCTGGGGGCGACGCTGCTACGCGCCCACTACCCGCTGCACCCGCAGATGCAGGAGCTCGCCGACCGCGCTGGCATCCTCCTCTGGTCGGAGGTGCCCGTCTACCGGATGGCGACGCACTACCTCGCGAGCCGGACCGTCCGCGCCGCCGCCGTGGAGGAGGTGCGCCAGGACGTGCTCGCCAACGAGAACCACCCGTCGGTCATCGTGTGGTCGATCGGCAACGAGCTCGACGGCAAGCTGCCCGTCCCGGTGCGCGCGTACATCCGCCAGGCCGCGGGCGCGGTGCGCGCGCTCGACCGCTCGCGGCCGGTCGCGATGTCGCTCTTCGGCCACCCGACGCTCGCCTGCCGCCCCGGCCTCGAGCCGCTCGACGTCATCGGCGTCAACGACTACTTCGGCTGGTACGGCGGCGACGTGACCGTCCGCGACGCCCTCTCGCCCTACCTCGACCAGGTGCGCGCCTGCCACCCGCGCCAGGCGCTGATCGTGAGCGAGTTCGGCGCGGAGGCGAACCGCATCGGGCCGGTCACCGAGAAGGGCACCTACGCCTTCCAGCAGGACTTCGTCCGCTACCACCTCGGCGTGTTCGCACAGAAGCCGTGGCTGAGCGGCGCGATCTACTGGACGCTGCGCGAGTTCCTCATCACGCCGACGTGGACCGGCGGCAACCCGCGGCCGACACCGCCCCTGCACCAGAAGGGGCTCATCAGCTACACGGGCGTGCCGAAGCCGGCCTACGTCGACGTCCAGGCCGCCTATCGGGCGACGCCGCAGATCGGCGTGCCGTGATGATCGATTCCGCGGCCGCGTGTGCGCGGGGCCGCGGGATCGTGGCGCCGGGCGACGCCCCGATCGGGGATGGCGATCCGGCGCGGCGAGACCGCGGCATCCGCCGGGCACCGACGGGCGAAGCCCGTTGGTCGGGCGGCTCCGCGGGATCGATCATCAGTGGGTTAGCATCGCCGGGCGCCGCGTCGAACGACTCCTGAGGAGGCACCATGGCGGAGAACGGCCGCGTGATCGTCGGCTGCACCCACGGCGAGGAGAACCCGGACGCCGTCACCGTGTCGTACCTCACGGCCGGCGCCGCGCTCGACGGCGGCAAGCACGTCGTCATGTGGCTCACCAGCGAGGGCGTCAGGCTCGCGCTGCGCGGCTATGTCGATCCGATCCGCGAGGGCCAGGAGCCGCCCGTCAAGCGCGTGCACGAGCAGTTCATCGAGAAGGGCGGCCGCTTCTACGTGTGCCCGATCTGCTTCAAGGATCGCCAGCTCGACGAAGCCGAGCTCGTCGAGAACGCCGAGCTCAAGGGCGCCACCCCGCTCATGGAGTTCGCCGGCGACGGCGCCATGACGTTCACGTACTGAGTCGGGCGGGCCTCCGTGAGCCTGTACGAGTGGCTCCTCCTGCTGCACCTGTTCGCCGCCTTCGCGCTCGTCGCGGGGGTTACGGCCTACAGCGTGATCGTTTTCAGCGGCGCTGACGCCGCGCAGCGGGCGCTCGCGCCGACAGCCGCCGCGCTCTGGAACGTCGGCGGTCTGGGCGTGATCGTGTTCGGCGTCTGGCTCGCGCTGGAGGTCGAGGGCTACGAGCTCTGGGACGGCTGGATCGTGACCGCCATCGTCCTGTGGTTGATCGCGTTCGCGGCGGGCGGTCCCCTCGCGCGCAGCGTCGGCGACGGCAGCGCGCCGTCCGAGGGCGGCCGCGCCCGCCTCCTCGCGACCGTGATGATCCTCGCAACCGTCGCGCTCCTGCTCGACATGATCTTCAAGCCGGGCGCATGACGTCGGCCGCGATCCGCCCGGACGCGTGGGACCTCCCGCTGTTCGTGCACGTCGCCGGCGCGATGTTCATGGTCGCGGCGCTCGTCGTCGTCCTCGCGCTCATGGCCGGCGCGCTGCGTCGCGGCGCCGGCGCCGACGTGCTCACGCGACTGGCGTTCCGCGGCCTGCTGCTCGGCGTGATCCCCGGTTACGTGGTCATGCGCGTGGGCGCCGAGTGGATCGCCTCCAAGGAGGACCTCGGCGACTCCAACGCCTCGTGGATCGGCATCGGCTACAGCACCGCCGACGGCGGGCTGCTGCTGGCGATCGTCGCGACCGTCCTCGCCTGGCGGGCGGCGCGCCGTGGCGCCGCCGGTCCCGGCGGCCTCGGCCGCGCGGTCGTGGTGCTCGCGGGGGTGCTGATCCTCGCCTACGCGGTCACGATCTGGGCGATGGCGACCAAGCCCGACTGAGCGCGGCTCGGCGCGCTCGGCGCCGGGCGAACGAGCGCGAGCAGCGCGGGCACGAGCGCCGAGCGCACAGGACGTCTCGAGGAGCACGCCGACGCACATCGTCAACGCGAGCTCGCGAAACGAGCGGAGGGGGACGATGGCGAGCATCGCGAAGCTCAGCGCGGCCCGCGCGCCGGCCGCGACCCACCCGGGACGACGAGCCAGCGCGTCCCGATCACGATCCATGCCACCGCGCGCGACACGCGGCCGACGCCGTCCGAGCTCCCGCCCTGGCGCGTTCCCGCTCGCGTCGCTACCACGCTAGCGTCAGGCGCGTGACGACGATCGCGCCGGTCGGCGAGCCCGACCTCCCCGAGCTGCTCCCGCTCCTGCGCGCCTACCTCGACTTCTACGAGGCCGCGCCGCCCGACGCCGACGTGCTCGTGCTCTGCCGCGCGCTGATCGCCGATCCCGAGGGCGAAGGCGTTCAGCTGCTGGCCCGCGACGACGACGGGCAGGCGATCGGCTTCACGACGATCTTCTGGACGTGGTCGACGACGCAGGCCGAGCGCATCGGGGTCATGAACGACCTCTACGTCGCGCCCGCGGCCCGCGGGACTGGGCTCGCCGAGGCGCTGATCGCGGCCTGCCGCGAGCGCTGCCGCGAGAGCGGAGCCAGGCGGCTCGTGTGGCAGACCGCGCTCGACAACGATCGCGCCCAGGCCGTGTACGACCGCGTCGGCGCCCGGCGGTCGCAGTGGCTTGACTACGATCTGCCGGCATGAGGCTCGTCAAGCCCGGCCCCGATCGCCAGACGCCGCGCGGGATCGTCGGCGGCTCGGAGATCTCGCAGGCCACGACCGGCGCGAGCAACATCTACATGGGCAAGTTCCGCGTCCCCGCCGGCGCGCGCTCGCGACCGCACTACCACGCCAACTGCGAGAGCGCCCTGTTCATGCTCACCGGGCGGATCGCGATCCGCTGGGGCGAGCACCTGCAGGAGCGCCTCGAGGTCGAGCCGGGCGACCTCCTCTACGTGCCACCGCGCGAGACCCACGTGGTCGAGAACCTCTCCGACGACGAGGCGGCGGAGTACGTCGTCGCGCGCGACTCGCCGACCGAGGACTCCGTCGAGGTGCCCTGGGCCGACGAGCAGGGCGTCCGGTCGGCGTGAATGCCCAGCCGGTCGCGTAGGCGACCGGGGTAGCCTGCCCCCGCGATGGCCGTCTCCACCGTCCCCAAGCGTGCCGCCCTGCCACTGGCGGGGGGCGCGGAGGGCGCCGGGGTGGCGGTCGCCCCGATGCGGACCGGGTCGATCCTCGTGCCGCCGGGCTACGTGCAGCGCCCGCGGGGACCGGCGCCCGTGGCGCGCGGGCTGGCGGCCCGGCGCTCGCGGTGGACGCCGGTTCCGGTCGCGTGCTTCCTCGTCGAGCACCCCACGGTCGGGCCGGTGCTCGTCGACACGGGGCTGCCCGCGGCCGCCGCGGAGAGCGCCGCCGCCGCGTTCGGGCGCCGCGGGGCCCTGGTCCTCCCGCGCGCACGCGTGGATCGGGCGTCCACGCTGACCGCGCGGCTCGCCGAGCGCGACCTCGACCCGCTAGACATCGAGGTCGTCGTCATGACGCACCTGCACTACGACCACGCGGGGGCGATCGCGGAGCTCCCGTCGTCGACGTTCGTCGTCGACCAGGCCGAGTGGGAGGCCGCGGCGTCGGGCGGGGTCCGTCAGGGCTACGTCCGCGGGCTCTTCGACCACGCGTTCGACTGGCGCGCGATCGACTTCGCGGGGCGCGCCGTGACCTCGTTCGCGAGCTTCGGTCGCACCATCGACCTCTTCGGCGACGGCAGCGTCCGCATGCTCTCGACGCCGGGCCACACGCTCGGGCACGTGAGCGTGCTCCTGCGCCTCGGCTCGGGCCGCGAGCTGTTGCTGACCGGCGACGCCGCCGTCGCGCGCCGGTCGATCGACGAGCAGCTCGTGCCGCTCTTCACGGCCGACCTGCACCTCTACCGGCGCTCGCTGCGCGAGATCCGCCGCTACGTCGAGCAGACCCCGAGCGCCGAGGTCGTCTGCGGCCACGACGCGGACGGCTGGCCGCAGGTGCGCGCGCGCTACGAGTGACTAGCGCCGGACGACGCGGACGCGCGCCGTCGCGTGCCGCGCGTTGCCGGCGCGATCGGCGGCGACGAGGGTCACGACCGCGACGACGCGCCGCCCGCGCCGCAGCGCCCGGCGGGCGCGCACGCGCGTCCGCCGCGACAGGCGCAGGCGCAGCGTCCGCCGGGCGCCGCGCGCGAGCGTCGCGCGGGCGCGCGCCGTCCGCAGCGGCGCGGCGGTCGCGGCACGGGCACGCCGGCGCCGCACCACGAGCACGCCGCGCGCACGGACCGTGCAGCGCTCGTCGCACCCGACACGCAGCGCGACGTAGCGCCGCCAGAGGGCCCTCTGCGTGCGCTTGTAGCGCAGCCGCAGCCGGGGCGCGCGCGTGTCGCGGCGAACGCGAGGCAGCGCGCCGCCGGCGCCCGCGGCCAGGCCGCCAAGCCCCGCGAGGCTCGTGGTGAACACGGGCGCCGGGCCGGCGCAGGCGCCGCTCGAGGCGAGCCTGGACACCGCGCCGCCGAGCGACGCGACGTAGACGCGCCCGCAGCCGTCCTCGCCGAACGACGACGGGCTGTCGACGTGCAGGCTGCCGACCTGGGCCTCGCCGCTCGCCCCCGCGGCCCCGAGCGTCGCGGCCATGATGTCCCCCTTGCAGAAGTCGCTGAAGACGTAGCGACCGGCGAGCTCGGGCAGCGCCGGGTCGCGCACGA
>DATNGY010000327.1:0-3928 GCA_035605735.1 Solirubrobacteraceae bacterium | reverse complement strand
TGCGCTTCGAGCTCGACGGCCAGCCGAGCGAGCTGAAGGCCGAGCGCGTCGAGCTGCGCCTGCGTCGCGGCTACGCCACGCGCGTCGAGCTGGCCGGCGAGGAGCCGCCGCTCACGGGCCTGCGCCGGCGCGGGCTCGTACACGACAGCCCGCGCGTGAAGATCCGCGAGGGGCGCAGCCTCCACGACCCGGGGTAGCACGGGGTTTCTCCCACGGCGCTCCGCGCGCCCGCGATGATGGCGGCCCCATGGCCGCCGGTCTCTTCGCCGTCGTGATCGCCAGCCTTGCGCCGCGCGACTCAGGCGGGCTCTTCGGAGGCGCGCAGGACATCCGTCCGGACACGAGCGTCTCGCTCGGCGTCGACAGCCGGGGATTCCTCGTCATCGTCGCCGCCTCCGCGCTCGCGGCGTTGACGGCGACCCTCATCGCCGAACGCGTGGCGCTGCCGGTGGTCGTGCTCGAGCTGCTGCTCGGCATCATCATCGGGCCCCATCTCGCCGGGCTCGTCGTCGACGACGACTTCATCTCGTTCTTCGCGAACCTCGGCCTGGGGATGCTCTTCTTCTTCGCGGGCTACGAGATCGACTTCGCGCGCATCCGCGGGGCGCCGTTGAAGCTCGCGGTCCTCGGCTTCGGGCTCTCGCTCGCGATCGCGTACGGCGTCGGCGGCCTGCTCGCGCTTGCGGGCATCGTCGTATCGCTCCTCTACACGGGCTCGGCGCTGTGCACGACGGCACTGGGCACGCTGATCCCGATCCTCGGCGACGCGGGCGCACTGCGCACGCGCTTCGGCGCATACGTGCTCGCGGCCGGCGCCGTCGGCGAGTTCGGCCCGATCATGCTCGTGACGCTCGTGCTCTCGACCACGCGCCCGGCGTCCACGTCGCTCATCCTCGTCCTCTTCGTCGTGCTCGCGGTCGCGACGGCGCTGATCGGCGTGCGCTGGGTGCATCGCGGCTGGGGCGCCGTCGAGCGGACCCTGGAGACGAGCGGCCAGCTCGCCGTGCGCATCTGGGTGCTCGTCACCTTCGCGCTCGTCGCGCTCGCCGCGAGCCTCGGCCTCGACCTCCTGCTCGGCGGGTTCGCGGCCGGGATCGCGACGCGCGTCGCGCTCGGCGAGCGCGAAGTGCACTGGTTCGAGTCCAAGCTCACCGCGGTCGGCTACGGGTTCTTCATCCCGTTCTTCTTCGTCGTCAGCGGCGTGCGCTTCGACCTCCCCGCCCTGGGCTCGGCGAGCGCGCTCGCGAAGCTCCCGCTCTTCTTCGTGCTCTTCCTCGTCGTCCGCGGCGTCCCGGCGCTAGTCCTCTACCGCGCGGTCCTCGGGGCCCGCGAGCGCGTCTCGCTCGCGCTGCTCTCGGCGACGGAGCTGCCGCTCGTCGTGGCGATCACCACGATCGCGCTCGAGGGACATCACATGCGCTCGTCGACCGCGGCCGCGCTCGTCGGCGCGGCGATCCTCTCGACGGCGACGTTCCCGCTGCTCGCGCTGCGCGTGCGCGAGCGGTCCTCCTACTCGGCGGCGGGCGGGCGCGGCTCGCGGTCGCGCAGGGCGGCGAAGGCAGGCGCGAGCGCATCGGAGAGCCCCGCGAAGACGGGCCCCAGCGCCTCGTAGACCGCGGCGTCGGGCTCGGCGGGCCGCAGCACCTCGCGGATCTCCACGAGCTCGGAGGCGACGTCGATGCTCTCGACGAGCCCGAGCGCCTCCATGCCGAGCAGCGCCGCGCCGAGCGCCGAGCCTTCGTTGTCGGCGGCGAATCCGACGGGCAGCCCGAGCGCGTCGGTGAGCATCTGCTTCCACAGCGGCGAGCGCGCGAAGCCGCCGGTGGCGCGGACCTCGTGGACGTCGTTGCCGGCGTCGCGCAGCGACGCGAGCACGAGCGCCATCTGCAGGCAGACGCCCTCGAGCGCGGCGCGGACGAGGTGCTCGCGCCGGTGGTGGTGCGTGAGGCCGACGTAGGCGCCGCGCGGGAGCGCGCTCCACTGCGGCGCGCGCTCGCCGAAGAGGTAGGGGAGCATGAGCAGGCCGCCGCTGCCGGCCGGCGCGTCCGCCGCGAGCTCGAGCAGCGCCGGCGCGGGCTCGTCGCCGAGGTCCGGCGCGAGCGCCTCGCCGGCCCACCGCAGCACGACGCCGCCGCTGTTCAGCGCGCCGCCGACGACCCAGCGGCCGGGCACGAGCGCGTAGCAGAAGACCCGTCCCTCGGGGTCGATGCCGGGGCGCTCGACGGTCACGCGGAGCGCACCGCTCGTGCCGATCGAGCAGCCGGCGACGCCCGGGCGCACCACCCCGAGGCCGAGGTTGGCGAGCGGGCCGTCGCCCGCGCCGACGACGACGCGCGTCTCGCGAGGCAGGCCGGCCGCGCGGGCGCCCTCGGCGCTCAGGCCCTCGAGGACGTCTGTCGTGGGCACGAGCTCGGGCAGCGACGCGCGCTCGACGCCGGCGAGCCCGAGGGCCTCGTCGTCCCAGTCGAGGCGCTCGAGGTCCATCAGGCCCGTCCCCGAGGCGACCGAGTGGTCCATCACGCACGCGCCGGTCAGGCGGGCGAGGAGGAGCTCCTTGATCCCGACCCAGCGCCGCACGCGCGAGAAGAGCTCGGGCTCGCACTCGCGCAGCCAGACGAGCTTGGCCAGCGGCGCCATCGGGTGCACCGGGGTGCCCGTCCGCCGGTGCAGCTCGAGCGCCTCGGGACGCTCGCGCAGCCGCTCGGCCTGCTCGGTCGCGCGCGTGTCCGCCCACGTCAGGACGGGCGTCAGCGGCTCGCCGTCGCCGTCGAGCCCGACGACCGAGTGCATCGCCGAGGAGAAGGCCAAGCCCGCGACCTCGGCGCCGGCGTCCGCCGCCGCCTCGGCGGCCTCCTGCATGGCGCCGAGCGTGGCGCGCAGGACCGCGTCGGGATCCTGGGTCGCCGCGCCCGGCGCGGGCTCGTCGAGCGCGTGCTCCGCCGTCGCCGCGGCGTGCGTCGCGCCGCGTGCGTCGATGGCCCGGACCTTCGTCGCGGTCGTGCCCAGGTCGACCGCGAGGACGACCGCTTCGCCCACCGCGCCCGCGGGGCTAACCGCCTCCGCGCAGCGGCCGGGCGACGGCGCCCGCGGTGCGGTCCAGCGCGGCCCCGGCGCCGTCGGCCGCCCGGTTGATCAGGGCCCGCACGAGCGGGTGGTAGAGGACGAGCGCGACGGCCGTGCCGAGCAGCGCGCCGCCGAGGACGTCGCTCGGGTAGTGGATGCCCATCGCCACGCGGCCCGCGGCGAGGATCGTCGCCAGCACGAGCACGATCGTCCCCCACGCGCGCAGGCGCAGGAACAGCGCGACGCCGATCGCGAAGGCCGCGGTCGCGTGGTCGCTCGGGAAGCCGGGATCCGCGACGTGGTGGGCGAAGAGATGGACCGCGCCGGGGTCGGCCACGAACGGCCGCGGACGGTCGACGATTCGGGAGAGGACCTGCGCAAGCGCGAGCGCGACCCCCGCGCTGAGGCCCGCGGCGACGGCGGCGCGCTGCGTCGCGCGGCGCGGGTGACCGCCGACGACGAGGAACGCCGCCAGGAGCATCCCGGCGAAGATGAGCTCGGCCCCGTTGACGTAGGCCACGACGGGATCCTCGATCGCGTCGTGGCGCACGAGCAGCGTGTTCAGCGTGTGCAGCAGCGCGTGGTCCACGACCGCAGTGGATCACATCCCGTCGCCGTTCGGGCTGGCCGCGCGGCCAGGCTCGGGTTAGGCCGGGTTAGGCGCCGGTGCGCGGCGGCTCGTTCGGCGTCTCCGGCGTGCTCGACGGAGGCGAGGCGGCCGGCGTCTGTGGCTCGGCGTCGCCCGGGGCACCGGGGGTCGCGCCGGCCGGCCGGTCCGGGCCCGGCGCGCCCGGGTCCTTGAGCGCGTCGGCCGCGGCCTTCGCCTTGTCGCCGAGACTGCCCGGCCCGGTGGCGATGTCCTTGA
>DATNGY010000326.1:0-6877 GCA_035605735.1 Solirubrobacteraceae bacterium | reverse complement strand
CGACGAGCGCGAGCACCGTCCCCTCGACGGCGACGTCGTCGAGCCGGCTCGGGAACACGAGCAGCCCGAGCGTGAGGAACATGGCGACCTGCGCGACCCACGCGAGCCCCTCGTGGAAGGCCGTGATCGTCTGCTTGGCCGGGATCAGCGCGCTGCCGAGCGCCAGCCCCGTGAGGTAGACGGCCAAGAAGCCCGAGCCGTCGAGCGTGTCGGCGGCTCCGAAGGCCAGCGCGGCGAACGCGAGCGAGGCAACCGGGTACAGGCCGCTCGTGGCCAGGCGCAGGCGCAGGAAGGCCTGGACCGCGAGCCAGCCGACCAGCGCCCCGACGGCCAGGCCGATCCCGAGCTGGCGCACCGAGAGCCAGAGCAGGTCTGCGAGGCCATAGCCGGGGTTCTCGATCCAGTCGATGAAGCCGAGCACGAGCAGGACCGCGACGGGGTCGTTGAAACCCGACTCGCCCTCGAGCGTGCGAGCCAGGCGCCGGCGCAGCGTCGAGCCGCGCAGGAGCGCGAAGATCGCCGCCCCGTCGGTCGAGGCGATGATCGCGCCGAGCAGCATCCCGTCGAGCGTGGAGAGATCGAAGAGCCAGGCGGCCGCGAGCCCCGAGAGCACCGCGGTGACGATCGTGCCGACGAGCGCGAGGCTGACGGCGGAGCCGAGCACCGGGCGGATCTCGTCGTAGCCCGCGGTGAGGCCGCCCTCGAAGAGGATCAACGCGAGGGCGATGACGCCGATCCGGCGCGCCAGCGCGTAGTTGCCGAACTCGATGAAGCCCGCGCCGTCGGAGCCGATGGCCATCCCGATGCCGAGGAACAGCAGCAGGCTCGGAACGCGCAGGCCGCCGGCGACGAGCGAAGCCAGCAGGCCGGCGGCGAGCAGCGCCCCCGCGACGAGGATCAGCTGCCCGTCGGCCACGCGGGGAGCTTGTCACGGCAGCGCCGGGCGGGCCCTCATGCGTCCCAGCATCGCCGCGAGGCGGCGTCCGAGACGCTCGCCGGTGAGCCCGAGCGTGGCGGCGATCTCGGTCCGCGGCGTGCGGTTGACGAGCATGCCGAGGATCGGCAGGTCCTGCGGATCGAGCGCCCTGCCCGCCGCCCGGAGCTCGCGCGGCGAGACCGCCGGGAGCGCGCCGCGCCCGCTCGCGACGCTGCGGATCGCATCGACGAGCTCGACCGACGACGAGCCCTTGGCGAGCAGGCCGTCGGCGCCGGCGACGATCGCAGGCACCGCGAGCGTTCCGTCGTCGTAGGCCGTGTAGAGGAGCACGGCGGGTGCGAGGACGTCGGCCTTGATCGCACGGCAGATCGAGAGGCCGTCGCGGCCGGGGAGGTGGACGTCGAGGATCACGACGTCGGGCCGCGTGCGGTAGATCAGCGGCGCGACCTCGTCGGGCGCCGCCGCGCTGCCGACCGGAACGAGTCCTGGCTCGCTGCCGAGCACGGCCTCGAGCCCGAGCCGGACGGCCGGGTGGTCGTCGACGATCGCCACGCGGATCATGTGCGCCATCGTGGCGGTCGCGGGACGGGCGCGCCATGGGGGATGCCCCCGGGTGACGTGTTCGGGAGACCCCCATGCGAACGAGCGCCTAGGTACGATCTTGTCCGGCGTCGGTCATCGTGGATACCGTCGCGCCCGAGAGAGCCGCATGGAGCCACAGGAGCTCATCGCGGTCCCGCTCTTCGCGGGACTCGACAGCCGCGAGCGCGTCGTCGTCGGCCGCTACGCCGAGGAGGTCGACGTGCCGGCCGGCCGCGTGCTCGCGCGCGACGGCCGCGGTCCCTACGCCTTCTTCGCCGTCGAGGACGGGATGGCCGACGTGGTCCGCGACGGCGAGGTCGTCGAGACGCTCGGCCCCGGAGACGTCTTCGGCGAGGGCTGCGGGGGCGCCACCGTCACCGCGACGTCGCCGATGAGCCTGATGGTGCTCGGCGCCCCGCAGCTGCGGGCCATCGAGCGGCGCATGCCGGGCGTCGGTGAGCGGATCCGCGCGGCGCTCGACGACTGGGCCTGACTCAGTCGTCGGGCGCCCGCAGGCCGCCGAGGATGTGCTCGGTGCCCTTGAGGTGGCGGCGGATGATGCGGATCGCCGCCGACGTGTCGCGGCGCTCGAGCGCGTCGACGAGGACGACGTGTTCGGCGTTTGAGTGGTCGAGGACGGCCGGCGGGTGCGGGATGTGGGCGATGAGCTCGGACATCGCCGCCTGAGCCTCCGTCGCGAGCGCGACGAGCCGGGCGACGCCCGTGGCCTCCGCGATCCCGATGTGCAGGCGGATGTCGGCGCGGCGGTAGGCGTCGAACTCGGTCGCCGCGGCCATCCGCTCGATCGCCGCGCGCAGGAGCGCGATCGTGCTCGCGTCCGCGCGCTCGGCGGCGAGCGCGACCGCGCCGACCTCGAGCGCCTCGCGGAGCGCGAGCACGTCGCGCCAGTCGGCGCGCAGCGGCTGCGTCGGGCGCTCGGCCAGCGGCGGCTCGGAGACGACGAACGTCCCCCCGCGACGACCGCGGAGGCTCACGAGCAGGCCGCTCTGCACGAGCGTCGTGATCGCCTGACGCAGCGTGGAGCGAGAGATCCCCAGCTGCTCTGCGAGCTCGCGCTCCGGCGGCAGCCGGACGCCCGCGTCGAGCAGGCCCAGCCGGATCGCGGTCCCGAGCCGGTCGACCGTCTCCTCGAACGTCGTCGGCCGGGCGACGGGCTCGAAGACCGCGGCGGCGGCGTCGGCAGCCATGCGCGAACGGTACTCGCGCGCCGGCCCGCGCGTGGGCTCTCGCCGCACGGGGTAGCGACGGACCATGAGCGACGAGACCGAAGGCGTCGAGGACCGCGGCGACGTCGGCGCCGAGGGCGGCGAGGACGAGAACGCGAACACGCTTCCGCCGGCGCCCGGGGAGGGCGACGACACGCCCCTGGGCGACACCGACCAGCACTCGCAGGTCCCGCCGCCGCCGCGCACAGGGCGCTGAGTCGCGCGGCCTCAGGCTAAGCTCGCCTCTCCCGTCACGAGAGGTGAATCCCCGATGGCCGCGACCGCTCCCATCCAGCTCGACCGCGAGCGCATCCGTGAGCTCACGGAGCGCGAGGAGGCGCGCCTGAACGAGCGCACGCGCGGCTCGAAGGCGATGTACGAGCGCGCGGATCGCGTGCTCAGCAACGGCGTCGCGTCCTCCTATCAGCTGCGCGAGCCGTGGCCGATCTACCTCGAGCACGGCGCGGGCCCGACCGTCTGGGACGTCGACGGCAACCGCATGTGGGACTTCCACAACGGCTTCGGCTCGATGGTCCAGGGCCACGCGCACCCGGCCATCGGCCGCGCGGTCACCGCGCGCTACGAGCTCGGCACCCACTTCGCCGCCCCGACCGAGGACGCGGTCGTGGTCGGCGAGGAGCTCGAGCGGCGCTTCGGCCTCCAGCGCTGGCGCTACACGAACTCCGGCTCGGAGTCGACGATGGACGCGATCCGCATCGCGCGGGCGTACACCAAGCGCGACACCGTGATGAAGATCTTCGGCTCCTACCACGGCCACCACGACACGGTGATGGTCTCGATCGGCGTCGAGTACGACCGCATCGGCCCACACGACGCGCCGGCCTCGCTGCCCTACGGCGCCGGCATCCCGCAGTCGACGGTCGACGAGGTCTTCGCCGTGCACTTCAACGACGCCGACTCGATGGAGCGCCGCATCGTCGAGCTCGACCGCGAGGGGCGCAAGCCCGCGTGCGTGATCATGGAGGCGGCGATGATGAACCTCGGGGTCGTGCTCCCCGAGCCGGGCTACCTCGAGGCCGTCCGCGACATCACCGCCCGCCACGGCGTCGTGCTCATCTTCGACGAGGTCAAGACCGGCCTGTGCATCGCGGCCGGCGGCGCCACGGAGCGCTGGGGCGTTCGCGCCGACATGGTGACGCTGGCCAAGGCGCTCGGCGGCGGCCTGCCGACGGGCGCGATCGGCGGCACGCCCGAGGTCATGTCCGTCGTCGAGGACGGCAGCGTCTTCCAGGTCGGCACGTACAACGGCAACCCGCTCGGCATGGCGGCCGCGAGGGCGAACCTGCTGGAGGTCCTCACGCCCGACGCGTACGAGCGCCTCGACGCGCTCAACGACCGCCTCCTGCACGGCTGCACCGGCGTCGTCGAGCGCTACAACCTCCCCGGCTACGCCGTCGGCGTCGGCTCGAAGGGCTGCGTGACGTTCTCCCCGGTGAAGATCGTCGACTACGAGACGTTCAAGGCCAACCAGGACGCAGAGCTCGCGGACCTCGCGTGGCTGTTCAACATGAACCGCGGGATCTACATGACGCCGGGCCGCGAGGAGGAGTGGACGCTCTCCGTGACCCACACCGACGAGGCCGTCGACGCCTACGTCGCGGTCTTCGACGAGATGGCGCGCGAGCTGACGTCGTAGGTTGAGCCGCGACGTCCTCGCGGGCCGGGCACCGAGGGGAGCGGGCCTGGGCGTCGACCCCGCGCCGCCGTCGCGAGCACGTTCGACGACCGTATCCGTCGCTGAACGTGCTTACGCGCTCGGCCTGGTCTACGCCGAGCCCGCCACGCCGGCGCGGACCCCATCGCCGACGCGCACGGACCCCGGCGCGACGACATGGCACCAGACCCCGAAGGTGACGTCGCGCTTGCCGCGCAGCGCGGCGAGCGCCTCGAGCACGGGGACGTCGCGGCGGCCGTCCAGGGGGCTGCGAGTGGTCACCACGCAGCGGGGCACGGGATGGGCGACGTGCAGGACCGCCTCCCCGACGCCGACGTCGCGGCCCGCCCAGCCGTGCTCCGCCCACGGCTCGACGCCGTCGATCGCGATCGTCATCCGGAAGCGGCGCGCGTCGGGGACGGCGCCGCCGAGCGCTGGCGCGAGCGCGCGCAGCGAGCCGCCCGACATGAGCGTGACCGGGAAGTCGTCGGCACCGGTGACGCCGTCGTCGCGCACGAGCAGCCGCACGGACCGCCCGAGGTGGGCCGAGAGCGCGTCGGCGAGGGGGCCCTCGACCCGGCGCCCCGGCAGCTCGCGCCCGTCGTAGGAACGCGTGCGCGTCGCCGCGCCCGGGTCGACGCGATCCTCGACCTCGCGGCCGCCGGGGAAGCGCAGGCGCAGGACGCCGCGCGCGGCGTCCCAGGCCGGCTCGACCTGCGTCAGCGCAGGCGTGCGCGTCGTCTCGAGCAGGACGTCGTCGTGGTCGACGACGAGGAAGCGGCGATCGCCGACGGGGCCGGAGCGCTCGAGGCGCAGCTCCGGCACCGCGCACAGCCGCGCGCCCTTGAGCGGGGCGATCGCGAGGCCGGTCACGGCCACGGTCACGGTCAGCGCTCCTCGCGCAGGCGCGCGCGGCGGACCTTGCCGCTCGCCGTCTTCGGCAGCGCGTCGGCGAAGTCGACGACGCGCGGATACTTGTAAGGCGCCGTGCGCGCCCTGACGTGCTCCTGCAGCGCGCGGGCGAGCGCGGGGGAGGGCGCGAAGCCGTCGCGCAGGACCACGACCGCTCGCACGACGCTGCCGCGCTCCTCGTCGGGCGCGGCGACGACGGCTGCCTCGGCCACGGCCTCGTGCTCGACGAGGGCCGACTCGACCTCGAACGGCCCGATGCGATAGCCGGCGGAGATGATCAGGTCGTCCGTGCGCCCCTCGAACCACAGGTAGCCGTCGTCGTCGGCCCGCACGCGGTCCCCCGTGCGCCAGGGTCCCGCGGGCGGCGGCTCGCCGAGGTAGCGGACGAAGAAGGTCGGCACCGTGGCAGGGTCCACCACGAGCTCGCCCGCGTCCACCCGCGCGCTCACGCCGGGCAGTGCACGGCCCATCGAGCCCGGCCGCGCGGGCTCGCCCGCGAGGTTGCCCGTGATCTGCCCGGTCTCGGTCTGGCCGTAGCCGTCGCGGATCTCGAGGCCGGTCGCCTCCTGCCACGCGCGCAGGACCTCCGGGTTGAGCGCCTCGCCGGCGGCGACGAGCCCGCGCAGCGCGGGCAGCGGTCGCGGCGCGGCGCGCTTCGCGACCACGCGGAACTCGGTCGGGGCCATGCAGAGCACGTTGACGCCCTCGCGCTCGAGGAGCTCGAGACGCTCGTGCGGGTCGAAGCGCGCGTCGTGAAGGAGCGCCGCCGCGCCGCGCAGCCACGGGGCGATGAAGACGTTGCGCGCCGACTTGCTCCAGCCGCTCCCCGCCGTGCACCAGACGAGCTCGCCGGGTCGGGCGCCGAGCCAGTGCTCGGCCTGCAGGCGCTGTCCGGCGAGGTAGCGCTGGGCGTGGAGGACGGCCTTGGGCTCGCCGGCCGTCCCGCTCGTGAAGATCACGAGGCACGGGTCGCCGGGGGCGAGCTCGGCGACCGGCGCCGGCTCGGCCGCCCACAGCGCCTCGTCCGGGACGAGCAGCACCGAGCAGTCCGGGCCCGCCGCCTCGAGCCCGGCGCGGTTGCGCTCGTCTGCCACCACGAGCGCTGGGCGCGCGAGCGCCAGGCGCAGCCGCAGGTCGGCGGCGCGCAGCTGCTCCGTGCACGGCAGCGCGACCGCGCCGATCCGAAAGCACGCGAGCATCGTCAGCACCCACTCCGGCCGGTTGCCGACGAGCGTCAGCACGACGTCGCCGCGCCCGACGCCGTGCGCCGCGAGCGTGCCCGCCATGCGGGCGCCGCGCTCGGCGATCTCGCCGAACGTCCACTCGCGCCGGGCGCCGTCGCGCGCCAGCTCGACGAGCGCGCGGGCGCGGGGATCGGCGGCGTCGACGACGTCGCGCGCGAAGTTCACCGAGGTCTGCGGGTCGGGTCGGACAGGGCCGCGGAAGTATGCTCCGGCGATGGCCGTGGCCCCACAGATCCCGGAGCAGACCGATGAGCAGCGGGCGATCACCGAGATGGTCCGGCAGTTCGCCGACGAGCAGATC
>DATNGY010000325.1:0-2309 GCA_035605735.1 Solirubrobacteraceae bacterium | reverse complement strand
ACCCTGCTCCCGTTCTCGCTCTACGCCGTGAACGAGGCCGGGCAGGGCTATCCGGTCACGGTGACGGTGCTCGTGGCGCTCCTCGTGTGCCTCATCCCGACGACCATCGGCGGCCTCCTGTCCGCGATCGGAATCGCGGGGATGGACCGCATGATCCAGGCGAACGTCATCGCCATCTCGGGTCGGGCCGTGGAAGCCGCCGGCGACGTCGACGTCCTCCTGCTCGACAAGACCGGGACGATCACGCTCGGCAACCGCCAGGCGGCGGCCTTCATCCCGATGCCCGGCGTCGGCGAGGCCGAGCTCGCTGAGGCCGCGCAGCTGTCCTCGCTCGCCGACGAGACGCCCGAGGGGCGGTCGATCGTCGTGCTCGCGAAACAGTACGGGCTGCGCGAGCGCGAGCTCGGGCGCCACGAGGCGCGCTTCGTCCCGTTCACGGCCCAGACGCGCATGAGCGGCGTCGACCTCGACGGGACGATGCTGCGCAAGGGCGCGGGCGACGCGATCGTGCGCTTCGTCGCCGGCGAGGGCGGGACGGCTCCGCCCGCGCTCGAGGCCGAGGTCGGCCGCATCGCGCGGGAGGGCGCGACGCCGCTCGCCGTCGCGCGCAACAACCAGGTGCTCGGCGTCATCGAGCTGCGCGACACGGTCAAGGAGGGCATGCACGCGCGCTTCGACCACCTGCGCGCGATGGGCATCCGCACGGTCATGGTCACCGGCGACAACCGCCTCACCGCGGCCGTCATCGCCGAGGAGGCCGGCGTCGACGACTTCCTCGCCGAGGCGACCCCGGAGCGCAAGATGGAGCTGATCCGCTCCGAGCAGGGCGAGGGCCGGCTCGTCGCGATGACGGGCGACGGCACGAACGACGCCCCGGCCCTCGCCCAGGCCGACGTCGGCGTGGCCATGAACACGGGCACCCAGGCCGCGCGCGAGGCCGGCAACATGGTCGACCTCGACTCCAACCCGACGAAGCTCATCGAGATCGTCGAGGTCGGCAAGCAGCTGCTCATCACGCGCGGCGCGCTGACGACGTTCTCGATCGCCAACGACGTCGCGAAGTACTTCGCGATCCTGCCCGCGATCTTCGTCGCCACCTACGCGGCTCGCGGCGACAAGACCGGGCCGCTCGACGCCCTCAACGTCATGGGCCTGGGCTCGCCACGCAGCGCGATCATCTCCGCGATCGTCTTCAACGCGCTCGTCATCCCGCTGCTCGTGCCGATCGCGCTGCGCGGCGTGCGTTACCGCCCCGTCGGCGCCACAGCGCTGTTGCGCCGCAACCTCTTCGTCTACGGCCTCGGCGGCCTGGTCGCGCCCTTCGTGGGGATCAAGCTCATCGACCTCGTCGTCCACACCCTGTTGGGCGCGTGACCCGGACGCTCACCCGCCTGCAGGTCCTCGCCCACCGCGGCCGCCTCGACCGCGCCCTGGCCGCCGGCGCCGACCCCCGCGGCGCCGGCGCGCTGGGGCTGCGGGCCGCGCAGCTCGAGCGCCCCGCCGCGCGCGCCCGGGTGGCCATCGGTCTCGAGCGCGTCGTGCGGGGGGCCGACGAGCCGGCGCGGCTCAGCGCGGCGGCGCCCGTCAACCGCGCCGGCGTCCGCGCCCGCGCCCGCGCCCGCGCCGGCGCGCCCCCTCGCTCAGGCCGCGAAGCGGTAGCCGACGCCCGGCTCGGTGCGCACGTAGCGCGGCGCGCCGGCGCCCGCCTCGATCTTGCGCCGCAGGTTCGCGATGTGCGTGCGCAGCGTGAGCACGTCGTCGGCGTAGGCCGGGCCCCAGACCTCGGTCAGCAGCGAGCGGTGCGTGAGGAGCCGCCCGCGGTTGCGCATGAGCACGCTGAGCAGCTCGAACTCGGTCGGCGTCAGGTGGACCTCGTCCTCGCCGAGCCGCACGCGGTGGGCCGCGAGGTCGAGCTCGAGCGCGTCGACGCGCAGGACGGGATCGTCCGGCTCGGGCGCCGCGCGGCGCATGGCCGCCTTCAGGCGCGCCACGAGCTCGCGCGGCCCGAACGGCTTCGTGACGTAGTCGTCGGCGCCGGCCTCGAGCGCGCGCACCTTGTCGTCCTCCTCGCCCATCGCCGACAGCACGATGATCGGCATGCGGCTCCAGCTGCGCAGCGTCCGGCACACCGCGACCCCGTCTTCGTCGGGGAGGACGAGGTCGACGATCGCGGCGTCGGGCCGGTGCAGCGCGGCGAGGTCGAGCGCCTCCCGCGCGGTCTCGGCCGGGAGCACCTGGAAGCCCGCGTCGCGCAGGACGACGCGCAGCGCCCGCAGGATCTGCGGCTCGTCGTCGAGGATGAGGACGCG
>DATNGY010000324.1:0-2144 GCA_035605735.1 Solirubrobacteraceae bacterium | reverse complement strand
CGGCGCCGAGCTCACCGGCTGGCGCAAGCTCCTCGCACCCCCGCCGCCGAAGGACGCCGGCGCCGGCAACGGCAACTCGAACGGCAACGGCAACGGGAACGGCAGCGCCGGCGGCGCAGGCGCCGGCGGCGACGGGAACGGCGGCGCCGGCGGCGACGGCAACGGCAGCGCCGGCGGCGCAGGCGCCGGCGGCGGCGGCACCGGCGGCGCCTCGCCGGGAGGCAACGGATGATGGCCGGCCAGCTGCTCGCGGACCGCTACGAGCTCGGCCCGCGCCTGGGCATCGGCGGGATGTCGAAGGTCATGCGCGCCTTCGACCAGCGGCTCGAGCGCGAGGTCGCGGTCAAGCTCCTGGCCGAGCACCTCGCCGACGACAGCCAGTTCGTCGCCCGCTTCCGCCGCGAGGCGCTCGCCGCAGCGCGGCTCGTGCACCCGAACATCGTGCAGGTCTTCGACTTCGGCCTCGACGACGCGACCCACCGTCACTACATCGTCATGGAGCTCGTCGACGGCCGGTCGGGCGCCGAGCTGCTGCGCGAGCACGGCGCGCTGGCGGTCGACCCCGGCCTGGACATCGTCGCGCAGGCGTGCCTCGGGCTCGAGTACGCGCACCGCAACGGCGTCGTGCACCGCGACGTCAAGCCCGGCAACCTCCTCCAGGGCGAGGACGCGGTCGTCAAGCTCGCCGACTTCGGCATCGCCAAGGCGCTCAGCGAGGAGTCCTCGATCACGCAGGTCGGCTCCGTGCTCGGCACCGCCGCCTACCTCGCGCCGGAGCAGGCGGCGGGCGAGCCCGCCGGTCCGCCCGCCGACCTCTACTCGCTCGGGGTCCTGACCTACCAGCTGCTCTCGGGCCGGCTGCCGTACGAGGCGCAATCGCTCACCGAGCTGGCGCTCATGCAGCAGCGCGAGGTCCCCCCGCGCCTCGACGAGCTGCGCGCGGACGTCACGCCGCAGCTCGCGCTCGCCGTCGATCGCGCGCTCGCGCTCGACCCTCGCCAGCGCTTCGCGAGCGCGGCCGAGATGCGGCGCGCGCTGCTCGACGGCGCGCGGGGCATCGGCGACGCCACCCCGGCGACCGCGCGCGCGGCCGGCCCGTCGACGGAGGCGACCCGCGTCGCGGACCCCGGCACCGCGCCCACGGGCGCCACGCGCGTCGCGCGGGCGCCCGTGGAGGCGCGCCGGCCGCGGGCGCCGCGCGAGCCACGCCCTGCGCCTGCGCCGGCCGAGGCCACGTCCGAGCGCCGGCGACCGACCGCCGCGCCCGCGGCCGCGCGCCCGCAGCGCCGGCGGGGCGGCACGCGTCGCTTCACGGGAACCCTGCTGCTCCTGCTCCTCCTCGCCGCGGGCGGCGCGGCCGCGGTCGTGCTGACCTCGCGGTCGGACAGCGCCGTGCACCTGCGCCGCGTCGTCTACGACGACGTCCAGAAGGCGACCGACGAGCTCAAGCAGCTCGTGAACGACAACACGCGCTAGCGACCGCCAGCGCGCTCGGGCGACCGCGGGAGCGCGCGGCCGCCCGGCTACTGCGTCGATCAGACGTCGGTCCGCTGCTCGGGCTCGTCGGTGGTGTCGCCGTTGGCGAGCAGCCGGTAGAGGCGCCGGCGGGCGTCCGCGAGGATCCGCTCGCCCTCGGCGAGCTGCTCGTCGGTGCCCGTGCGCAGGACCTGGAGCGCGGCCACCCCGAGGTCGCGGCCGGCGGCCATGAGCGCGTGGTGGGCGTCGCCGACGCCCTCGTTCACGGCGTCCCAGGGCGAGCCGAGCTCGTCGCGGTGCGCGTCGACGTACGCGCGCCCCTCGTCGGTGAGCGCGAACGTGCGGCGCCCCTCGCGCTCCTCGGCGCGGATGAGCCCCTCGTCCTCGAGCTGGGCGAGGGCCGGGTAGACGGACCCCGGGCTCGCGCGCCAGACGCCGTCGCTGCGCGCCTGCAGCTCCTGCATGATCCCGTAGCCGTTGCGCGGCTCCTCGGCGAGCAGCAGCAGCGCCGCCGCCCGCACGTCGCCGCGCCGGGCGCGGCGCCCGCGGGGGCCGTGGCCGCCGGGGAAGGGTCCGGGGCCGCCGAAGCCGTAGCCGCCGGGGCCGCGGCCACGGCCACGCCGGCCACGGCGCCCCGGGCCGGGTCCGCCGCCGTGGGCCATCGACCA
>DATNGY010000323.1:0-6822 GCA_035605735.1 Solirubrobacteraceae bacterium | reverse complement strand
GGTACATCGCCCATTCCTCGTCGTTGACGCACGAGTGCAGGAGCTGACGGGCGCGCTGCTCGGCTCGACGCTCGCGGCCGGGGTCGTAGGAGCCGGCGGGAAGGCGCGCGCGCCGGGCGCGATGGCGCTCGAGCGCCTCCTTGACCGAGGGGAGCAGCAGGTCCCACAGCAGCCCGATGATGACGACGCCGATCGCGATCGAGGCGAGCAGCACCGGTCGAGCCCCCGGCCTCAGGCCCCGCCCGCCGCGCGCGGGAAGAAGATGACGCGCTCGGCGTCCCGCGGGATCTCGTCGAAGGCCTTCACCATTCGCGCCTCCCGCCGCCCGACGCTCGCGGTCGTCGGCACCGCGGCCCACATGCCCTGATCGAGCTGGCGCCGAAAGGCCTCGACGAGGCGCTCCTCGTCCGCGGCCACGTCCACGTCCCCCTCGGCGATGAGAACCTCCCCGTGACCCGGCTTCATGCGCAAGAACCGCATCCCCGGGGCTGATTATGGCACCTCGGCGACGCCGGCCGGTGACCTGAGGGTCGGGCACCGGAGGGGCACCGAGAAGGGCGCAGGAGACCGGAGCGATCACCGCCTCCCCGTGCCGAGGACGTCCACCGGTCCAGGGCCGCGCCCGAGCGCTCGCAGACCGTCGCGCACGGCACGGCCCGCCGCGGCGCGCGCCGCGCGCGCCGCCTCCTCGAGGCCGTCCCCGAGTGCGAGCCGCGCCGCGAGCGTCGACGAGTGCGTGCAGCCGGAGCCGTGGGCCGCGCCGTCGGCGTGACGCTCTCCGGCCAACGCGACGATTCGCGTGCCGTCGAAGAGCAGGTCGGTCGCCTCTTCGCGATGGCCGCCGGTGACGACGACGGCGCCGGCGCCGCGCGCGTGGACCGCCCGCGCCAGCGCATCGTCGGCGAGCTCCTTGTCACCGGCGAGGACCCTCGCTTCCGGAACGTTGGGCGTGACGACGGTCGCCCGAGGGACGATCCGCAACACGAGGGCCGCCTGCGCGTCCACGTCGAGCAGACGCGCACCGGACTCCGCGATCATGACCGGGTCCACGACGATCGGCGTGCCGGGCTCCAGCAGGTCGAGCGCCTCGGCGACCGCGTCGATCGTCGCGACCGAGCCGAGCATCCCGATCTTGACCGCGTCGACCCCGAGGTCTTCGACGACCGCTCGCGTCTGAGCGACGATCATGCGGGGCGAGACCGCCTCGACGGCTTCGACCGCCCGAGTGTTCTGCGCAGTGATCGCGGTGACCGTCGTCGTACCGTGGACGCCGGCCGCGGCGAACGCCTTGAGGTCGGCCTGGATCCCGGCGCCCCCGCCCGAATCCGATCCCGCGATCGACAGGCACACACGGATGCGATCGCCCTCGCCCACAGCGGCTGAGCATAGGAGACCGCGTCTGACGGGCGGCGCCGTCACGGCGTCACCGCGACGTAGCGTCCGGCCGGCGCTCGCCGGACGAGGCCGAGCAACTCGAGCTCGGTCAGCGTGGCCAGCGCCCGCTCGGCCTCGCCGGGCGTGTGGGCGAGCGCCGCGACCGTGTCGGCACCCCCCGAGACCGCTTCGAGCGTGTCGCGCAGCCTCGGCTCGAGAGCCAGGTCCCGTGCCATCTCCTCACGCTCGGCGACCACCCCGACTACAGCGTCGAGAACGTCACGGACGCCGCGGACGAGCGTCGCTCCGTCCCTGAGCAGCGCGTTCGCCCCCTGCGCGCGCCAGGAGAGGACAGCCCCGGGCACCGCGCCGACCTCGCGGCCGAGGTCGGCCGCCAGCTCGGCGGTGATGAGCGAGCCCGACCGCGAGGCCGCCTCGACGACCACCGTCATGTGCGAGAGCGCCGCGATCGTCCGGTTGCGCGCGGGGAAGCACCAGGCGAAGGGCCGCATGCCGGGCGGCATCTCCGACACCACGCAGCCGACGCCGCCGATCTCGGCGTACAGCATCGCTTTAGTTCTCGGGTACGGGACGTCGGCCCCGCCGGCGAGCACCGCGACCGTCCGCCCACCTCCTTCCAACGCCCCGGCGTGAGCGCCCGAGTCGATCCCGAGCGCCATGCCGCTGACCACGGTCACGCCCGCGACCGCGAGCCCGCGCCCCAGCGCACGCGCGACCTCGAGGCCCTCGGCGGACGCGCGCCGCGTCCCGACCACGGCCACCGACCGTGGACCGTCCTCGAGGTCTCCTCCGACGAGAGTCGAGAGGCGATCGCAGCCACCCGCGATCCACAGCGCCGCCGGCGCATCCGCGAGGTCCAGGAGGCGCGCGGGGTAGCCGGCGCCGTGCTGGCACACCACCTCCAGGCCCGCGACGTCTGCGGCGCGCCGCAGCTCGGCGGTATCGAGCTCCTCGAGCTCGACGGCTATAGGCGCCCGGGCGTCGCCTCCCACGCCGTCCAGCAGACGGTCGTTGGAGAGCGCGAGGATCTCGCGCAGCGGCCGCCGCTCGTGACGGGCGAGCTCGATGCGCCCGGCGAGCCGCGCCACGAGCCATGACCGCCGGAGGCACGAATCGCACGCCTCGCTCACGCCACCGCCTCCGGGACCGCCTCGACCTCGTGGCGGTAGCCGAGCGCTGCGACGATGTGCCCGCGCCGGACGCGTTCCTCGCCGTGCAGATCGGCGATCGTCCGGGCGACGCGCAGCGTGCGATCGCGCCCGCGCGCGCTGAGCTCGCCCTTGGCGTAGGCCTGGTAGAGCGGGCGCTCGGCGCCCGCTTCGAGCGCGAGATGCGTCCGCAGGAGCGCGCGGTCCATCTGGGCGTTGCACGTGGCGCTCGTGCCCGCGAGGCGCGCGATCTGCCGCTTGCGCGCCGCGATGACGCGATCGCGCTCCGCCGCGGAGCTCGTCGCCGGCGCGCGCTCGAGCTCCTCGCGGGCGGGGCGGTGCACCGCGACGAGGAGGTCGATCCGGTCGAGCAGCGGGCCGCTCAGCTTGCGTCGGTGGCGACCGAGGTCGGCCTCGGTGCATCTGCAGCGTCGCGACGGCGCATGCCCGCACGGACACGGGTTCGTCGCGGCGACGAGCATGAAGCGTGTCGGCAGGATCGCCACGCGCTGGCCGCGCACGATCGTCACGCGACCATCCTCGAGCGGTTGGCGCAGCGCCTCGAGGGCTGCGCGGCTGAACTCCGACAGCTCGTCGAGGAAGAGCACACCGCGGTGCGCGAGGCTTGCCTCGCCGGGGCTCGGAGCCGTGCCACCGCCGACGAGACCCGACGGCGAGATCGTGTGGTGCGGGGCTCGAAACGGACGCTCGAGCACGAGCCCGTCGCTGCCATACGCGCCGACGATGCTGTGGATCCGGGTGACCTCGATCGCCTCGGCGCGCTCGAGCGGAGGCAGGATCGAGGGCAGGCGCCGGGCGAGCATGGTCTTGCCGACGCCGGGCGGCCCCGAGAGCAGGACGTTGTGCCCGCCCGCGGCGGCGACGGTCAACGCCCCGACCACACCGCCGTGCCCGTGCACATCGGCGAGGTCGAGGTGGCGCGCGGAGCGGCGCGGCCAGGAGTACGCGGACGGCTCGGGTCGGGCTTCCCCGCGCAGTACGCGCGCCAGGTCGCCCAGCGTCCCGACGCCGGCCACGTCGAGGTCCTCGACGAGCTCGGCCTCGCGGACGCGCTCGAGCGGCACGACGATGCCGGAGAGGCCGGCGCGGCGGGCGCCCTCCGCGACGGCGAGCGCGCCGCCGCAGGGGCGCACCTCACCGTCGAGCGCGAGCTCGCCGAAGACGGCGAAGCGCTCGAGCGCCTCGGCCGGAAGCTGCCCGGCGGCCGCCAGGATCGCGCACGCGATCGCTAGATCGAAGCCCGGGCCGGACTTGCGCAGCCAGGCCGGCGCGAGGTTGACGGTGATGCGGCGCTGAGGGAACTCGAAGCCTGCGTTCAGGACCGCCGCGCGTACGCGCTCGCGCGCCTCGCGGACAGCGCGGTCCGCGAGGCCGACGATCGTGAAGCTCGGCAGGCCCGGGCGCACGTCGATCTCGACCGTGACGCGCCGCGGCTCGAGGCCGTCGATGGCGAAGGTGACCACGCGGGCGAGCATGGATGGCGACGGTAGGCGCCGACCTGTGGCGGCGAAACGGCGAGTTCGTCACGAAGGCGTGCCAAGTTCGTCACGACATGCCATTCGTCAGGAGAGGCGTTGCAGAGACGTCACAAAGACGCCGTAGCGCCGTGACACGGTCCGGCCTAGCGTCGCCGACCGTGCCTTCCGATCCGCGACAGCACCTCGGCCGCCTCGGCGAGCGACTGGCCCTCGCCCACCTACGACGGCTGGGGTTCGAGCTCGTCGCACGCAACCACCGCACGCGCTTCGGCGAGCTCGATCTCGTGGTCTTCGACGGGACCACGCTCGTCTTCGTCGAGGTCAAGACCCGCCGAGCGTCCGCCGCCTGCCGCGAGCCCTGGGAGTCGATCCGCAACCGCAAGCAGCGGCGGATCAGGCGCATCGCCACGGCGTTCCTGTTGGAGCGCAACGACCGCCCGTGGTCGGCGAACCTGCGCTTCGACGCGATCGGGGTGATCCTCGACGGGCACGGTCAGCTCGTGCGCCTCGATCATCTGGAGGCGGCGTTTTGACTGAGTCAGCGGATCTCGAGGTGACGCTGCGCGCGAAACCCCGGGATGACGATGATCCGTGCCCGGCGCCGTTGCCTCAACGCCCGCTACAGCGCGAGCTGCTGGTAGGCCATGCTCTGGAACGAGAGCCGGTGCAGCGGCGACACTCCGAGGACCTGGATCGCCTCGCGGTGCTCGGGCGTCGAGTACCCGACGTGGGAGCGGAAATCCCAGCCCGGGTGGCGCTCGTCGGCGCGGTGCATGAAGCGGTCGCGGCTGACTTTGGCCACGATCGAGGCGGCCGCGATGGCCGCGCTCGTGGCATCGCCGTCGACGATCGCGCGCTGGTCGAAGTCTGCTCCGGGAACCGAGAAGCCGTCGACGAGGCACAGGCAGCCCGGCCGGGCGACGGTGGCGAGCGCGTCACGCAGCGCGGCGAGATTCGTGCGGTGCAGCCCTCGCGCGTCGATCCCACGCACGCAGCGCGACACCACGCCGACCTTGACCGCGGTGCGCATGACGATCGGGTAGAGCAGGTCGCGGGCGTCGGCGTCGTGCTGCTTGGAGTCGTTGAGCGCCGACAGCGCGCGCACCTCGCGAACGCCGAGGGCCTCGACGTCGAAGAGGACGGCCGCTGCGACGAGTGGCCCGGCCAGGCACCCGCGGCCGGCCTCGTCGGCCCCCGCGATCCACCGCACGCCGAGGCCGCGATCGAACTGCACGAGCCGGCGACCCGTCCGCCGCTTGGGACGGGCCCTGCGGCGGGCTGCCTGCGCGGCCGGAGCGCCGTTGGGGGCCCGGTCGATCTCCGCGGCGGGGCCGACGCGCGCCTCGACCTGGGGATCGGCTCCAGCGGGCGCGTCGACGGCGGGGCGCGTCACGGGCGGCACCGTACCGCGTGCTCCGGCGGCACGGCGAACCCGCGCTCAGAGCGCCCGAAGCGCCTGCGCCGCGTGAGCGACCACGGCCAGCGCGAAGAGCGAGCCGCGGCTCGCCCCGTCGGCCGTGGCTCAGGCCTTGTCGTTGACGGCGCCGGCGGGCTCGGTGGTTCCGGCGCCTTCGGCCTCGGCGGACGCGGACTCGTGCTCGGCGACCGTTGTGGGCTCGGGGGCGTCGCCGGCGTCGGGCTCGCCGACCGCTGTGGGCTCGGGGGCGTCGCCGGCCTCTTGCTCCGCGACCGCTGTGGGCTCGGGGACGTCGCCGGTCTCGGGCTCGGCGGCCGTGTCCGCCGCGCCGCCCGATGCGACGACCTCCTCCGCGGTGGTCCCCTCGGCGTCGACGGCCTCGGGCTCGGCCGCCGCCTCGGCGGCCAGGGCCTCGGCCGGGTCATGGAGGAGCCCCGGCGCGACGGCCTGCTCCGGTCCGATGTACCGGCGCTCGCGCACGCGCGCGCGCTTTCCGACGCGGTCGCGGAGGTAGTAGAGCTTGGCTCGGCGAACATCACCGCGCGCGGCGACGTCGATCTTCTCGATCTTCGGCGAGTGCAGCGGGAACGTCCGCTCGACGCCAACGCCGAACGACTGCTTGCGCACCGTGAACGTCTCGCGCACGCCATGGCCCTGGCGCTTGATGACGACGCCCTCGAAGACCTGCGTGCGGCGGCGAGTGCCCTCGGTGACCTGAAAGTGAACCCGGACGCGATCCCCGGCCTGGAAGGCCGGGACGCGGCGCAGCTGTGCGCGCTCGAGGTTGTCGATCACGGTGCTCATGGCCAGAGGCGTCGCGCGCGCGCATGGTTGCGTCGTGGCGCGCGGGCGGCTCATGGTAGCGGAGAGGTCGTGCCCGCCGCCCCTCGCTCGCGGCTGCGCGCCCGCCGCCACTGGCGGATCTCCTCGTGATGGCCGGAGAGCAAGACCTCGGGCACACGCCAGCCGCGGTACGCGGCCGGTCGCGTGTAATGCGGATACTCGGGATCGCCGCCGAGCGCGGCGCTGAACGACTCCTCACGCGCGGAGTCGGCGTGGCCGAGCGCGCCGGGCAGCTTGCGGATCACCGCGTCGAGCACCACCATCGCGGCGAGCTCGCCGCCCGACAGCACGTAGCGCCCGATCGAGACGGCGTCGGACGCGAAGTGCTGGACGATCCGCTCGTCGAAGCCCTCGTAGCGCCCGCAGAGCAGCGTGATCGCCGACTCCTCGGCGAGCTCGTCGACGAACGCGTCGTCGAGCATCCGGCCGCCGGGGGTCAGCGCCAGCACGCGGCGCTCGCGGCGCAGCTCGACGGGATCGGTGTTGTAGAAGGCGCGCAATGCGGCGTCCATGACGTCGA
>DATNGY010000322.1:0-2015 GCA_035605735.1 Solirubrobacteraceae bacterium | reverse complement strand
GGTGGGCGCGGACCGCAACGCGGCCGCGCGGGCGGTGCTCCCGTCGCGCCTGGAACGGGGGCTGGCGGTGCGGCCGCGGGCGGGTGGGGTCGAGGTCGCGCTGCGCGTCCCCTCCGTCGTATTGGCCGGCTCGATCACGACCGTCAGGCGGGAGGCGCGCTTCCCGTCGCAGTCGCCGTGAGCGCGCGGTCCGGAGGGCAGGCGAGCGTCGAGCTCGTGGGCGTCCTGCCGCTCGTGGCGGTGATCGCGCTCGCCGTCGCGCAGCTGCTCGCCGCTGGGGCCGCCCGCGAGCTCGCCGGCCACGCGGCGGAGGCCGGGGCGGCGGCGATCCTCCAGCACCGCGATCCGGGGCAGGCCGCGCGCGCGGCGCTCCCGGACTGGTCGCGTGAGCGGATGGCCGTCGCCGTCGACGGTCGCGTCGTGCGCGTCGCGCTGCGGCCGCCCGGGCTGCTTCCGGGGCTCGCGAGCGCGCTCGCGGCGCATGCGCAGGCGGACGCGGGGCCGGGGTCGTGAGCGGCGGCGGGCTCCTGCGGCGCTTCGTCGCCTCCGCGCCGCCGGAGCGGTCCGCAGCGGCGGTGGCACCACCGGCTCGTCCGAACGTGCCCGCTTCGCCGCCGACGCTGGGGGTGGTCGCGGCGCCCAAGTTCGCGGGCGCCGCGGGCGCGGCGGTGGCGCTCGCGGCAGCGCGCGCCGTCGGCGCTCGCGTCGCGCTCGCGTGCGTCTGGTGCCCCGACGACGCTCGCGTGCGAGCGTCGGTCCACGGGCCGGCGCTCCCGGGGGCGCGGCGGCTCGCGACGACGCTCGCGGGGCGCGGTCACGAGGTCCGCCCGGCGGGGCGTCTGGTCCTCGTGCGCCTGACCGCGGACGAGGCCGGCGCGGCCGCCGAGGCGCAGCGGGCCGTGGCGGCGGCTGGCGGGGCGGTCGCGGTCGTCGTCGCGGGCGCGCGGTCCGAGGTCCTCGACGCCGTGCTGGCCGCCCAGGACGCGCTCGTGCTCTGGCCGGAGCCCGACGCGCCGGCGCGCATCGGCGAGCTGGCGCTCGCGAGCCTGCAGCGCCTCGGCCGGCCCGCCATGGCCGTCGAGGCCAACCTCGGTGCGCGGTCCCGCACGCTCGCGCTCGCTGGGGTCGCCGCCCCGGCCGGCGCCCGCGACCCGGTGCGTGCGGTGCTCGCATGAGCCGCACGCGCGAGAGCTCGGGCCAGGCGCTGGTGCTCATCGTCGGCGCGCTCGTCGGTGTAGTGCTCGGCGCCGTCGTGCTCGGCGGCGTGGCGAAGGGGATCGCCGACACCGGAGAGCGCCAGCGCGCCGCCGACCTCGCCGCGCTCGCCGGCGCGCGCGCGATGCGCACCGCCTACGCCCGCGTCTTCGAGCCCGCCGTCGTCCGCGGGCGCCCCAACCCGCGCCACCTCGAGCGCGCCGCCTACCTCGCGCTCGGGCGCCGCGTGGCCGCGGCGACGGCTCGCCGCAACGGCGCCGAGCGCATCTCCGTCGCGTTTCCCGGTCGGGCGCTCGCGCCGGTGCGGATCCGCGTCGCCGTGCGCGATCCGCTGCGCGTCGCCGGCGCGCGGCTCGCGCACGTGGCGGTCGCCGAGGCCGAGCTCGCGCCGCCCGGCTCGATCGGGGGGCTCGGCGCCGCCGGGGCCGGCGAGTACCGCGGCCCGTTCGCCGAGCGCCAGGGCAAGCGCATGCGCCCCGACGTCGCGCTCGCCTTCGACCGCATGGCGAGGGCGGCGGCGGCGGACGGCATCGGGCTCGTGATCGTGAGCGCCTTCCGCAGCGACGCGGAGCAGGCCGTGCTCTTCGCGCGCCACCCCGACCCGAAGTGGGTCGCGCCTCCGGGGCGCTCACTGCACCGGCTGGGCACGGAGCTCGACCTCGGCCCGAACGCGGCCTACGGCTGGCTCGCGGCGCACGCTGCGGCCTTCCACTTCCGCCAGCGCTACTCGTGGGAGCCCTGGCACTACGAAGTTGCCTCAGGCTATTACGCGCGATCCACGCCGGGCGCCCGAGAGCCAG
>DATNGY010000321.1:0-7139 GCA_035605735.1 Solirubrobacteraceae bacterium | reverse complement strand
CATGACCGACGCCGAGCTGCGCGACGAGCTCATGACGCTCCTGACCGCCGGCCACGAGACGACTGCGACGGCGCTCGCGTGGGCCGTGGAGCGGCTCGTGCGCGCTCCGGGGGCGCTCGACCGCGTCGCCGCGGACGCCGCGTACCGCGACGCCGTGGTCAAGGAGACGCTGCGCCTGCGGCCCGTGCTGCCGATCGTCTTGCGCCGCCTCACGCGCGACGCGCGCATCGGCGGTCGCGAGTACGCGGCCGGGACGACGCTCGCGCCGTGCATCCTCCTCGTCCACCGTCGCGAGGACCTCTACCCCGAACCGCACGCGTTCCGTCCCGAGCGCTTCCTCGACTCCGCGCCCGGCACGTACACGTGGATCCCCTTCGGCGGCGGCGTGCGCCGCTGCCTCGGCGCCGCCTTCGCCGAGGAGGAGATGCGCGTCGTGCTCGAGACCGTCGCGCGCCGGGTGCGCCTCGAGCCCGCGGGGCCGCCCGAGCGCGTCCGCCGGCGCGCGATCACGCTGGTGCCCGCTCGGGGCGCCCGCGTGCGCGTCGCGTAGTGCAGATGCCGGAGCTCTACCTGCAGCGCGACCAGCCGCCCGGGGTGCCGCCGCTCGCGCTCGACGGCGAGCGCACGCTCCCCGACGTTCCCGAGGAGAACTACTGGTTCCGTCGCCACCTCGTGGTCTACGAGTGGATCGCGGCGCGCGTCGCCGGCCTGCGCGTCGTCGACCTCGCCTCCGGCGAGGGCTACGGATCCGAGCTGCTGGCGCGCACGGCGGAGTCCGTCGTCGGCGTCGAGGCGAACCCCGACGCCTTCGAGCACGCGAAGCTGCGTTACCGGCGGCCCAACCTGCGCTACGTGCGCGACATGGTCGAGCGCTTCGCCGAGCCGTGCGACGCGGTCGTCTTCCTGCAGACGATCGAGCACGTCCGCGATCCGGACGGCGTGCTCGAGCACGTCCGCGCGATGCTCGCGCCCGGCGGCGTCGCCTACGTCTCGACGCCGAACGTGCTCACGCTCGCGCCGGCCGGCGCCGCGCGCTCGGGCAATCCGTGGCACCTGCGCGAGTACCGCCCCGAGGAGTTCCGCGCGCTCTGCGCTGCGCACTTCGGCGCGGTCGAGCTCCACGGCCTGCACCACGCGCGCCGGCTCGCGCTCCACGGGTGGGCGTTGCGCCACCTGCGCTGGGACGACGTCCACGCGCGCCTGCGCATCACGAAGCCCTTCTACGACCGCTTCACGCCCGCGATCTCGACGCGCGACTTCGCGCTGCGCGCCGACCGGCCGCTCGACGACGCGCTCGACGTCCTCGCGGTGCTGCGGCCGTGAGTCCCCGTGACGGGCGCCTCGCGGTCGTCCTGCACACGCACATGCCCTACGTCGAGGGCTTCGGGACGTGGCCGTTCGGCGAGGAGTGGCTGTGGGAGGCGATCGCGACCTCGTACCTGCCGCTGCTCGAGGTCCTCGGCGCCGGCGCGGCGGTGACGCTCTCGGTGACCCCGGTGCTCGCCGACCAGCTCGCGGCGCCGGGCGCGATCGAGCGCTGCCTGGCCTTCCTGCGCGAGGTGCGCCCGGCCTCGCACCGGCTCGACGTCGAGGCGGCCAGGGACGCCGCCGTCGCCGCCGAGCTCGAGCGCGCCGCGGGCGAGTACGCCGCGGCGGCCGACCGCCTCGCCACGCTCGGCGGCGACGTCCTCGGCGCGCTCTCGCGCCACGCGTCGTGGACGAGCGCCGCGACGCACGCCGTGTTGCCGCTGATCGCCACCGACGCCGGGTTGCGCCTGCAGGTCCGCGTCGGGGTCGACGCCCACCGAGCGCGCTCCGGCGAGGCATGGCGCGGCGGCTTCTGGCTGCCCGAATGCGCGCACGCGCCATGGATCGAGCCGGTGCTCGAGGAGGCGGGCGTGCGCGCCACCTGCGTCGACTTCACCGACGTCCTCGGGCTGGGGGACGAACGCAACCTGCGCCCGCTCGCCACCGCGGCCGGGCCGCTCCTGGTCCCGATCGACCGGGCGATCGTCGAGCTCGTCTGGAGCGATCGCGGCTACCCGCGCCAAGCGGCCTACCGCGACTCGTTCCGGCGCACCGAGCGCGACCACCACCCGTGGGCCAACGACGGCGCGGTCTACGACCCCGCCCGCGCGGCCGCGACGGTCCGCGCCGACGCCGTCGATTTCGTCGCGCGCGCCGCCCGGCGGGTCGCCGGCGGCGGGCTCTGCGTGTGCGCGCTGGACACCGAGCTCCTGGGCCACTGGTGGCACGAGGGGCCGGCGTGGCTCGCGGCGGTCGTCGAGGAGGCCGGGCGCCAGGGCCTCGCGCTGTCGAACCTCGACGACGCCGTGGCGGCGATCGAGCCGGCGCCGCCGGCGGCCGGTCACGAGCGCCGGTACCCGTCGGCGAAGCCGGTTGGGCAAGTGACGACGTGGGGGACCCCGCGCGACCTGACGACGTGGTCGGGACAGCCCGTGGCGGACCTCGCGTGGGCGACCCGCGACGCGGAGCTGCGTGTCGTCGCCGCCGGTCCGGCGGCGGGACCCCGCGCGCTGCGCGAGCTGCTCGCCCTCCAGGCCAGCGACTGGGCCTTCCTCGCCACGCGCGGGACGGCCGGGCCGTATCCCCGCGAGCGCTTCGCGGGCCACCTGGCCGCGCTGCACGCGGCGCTCGACGACCCGGAGGCCGCCGACCCGGGCCTGCGCGCGCTCGCCCCGGGGCTCGCGCCCGCGCTGCTGCTCGAGCCCTGAGCCGTCGCGCTATCCGAGCGCGTAGAGCGCGCCCGCGCGCGTCCCGACGTAGATGCGCCCGCGCCAGACGGCGGGCGTGGCCTCGACGCACCCGCCGAGCCTCACCCGCCACAGGCGGCGCGGCCGCGTCCGCGGGTCGGAGACGTCGAACGCGTTGAGGTACCCGCTGCAGTCGCCCTCGAGCAGCACGTTCCCGACGACGACGGGCGAGCTCCACGTCGGGCCCGGCAGCGGACGCGTCCACAGCAGCTTCCCCGTGCGCTGGTCGACCGCGACCAGCCCGCCGTGGTTGGTGGCGCCGTAGACGACGCCGCGGTCGAGGGCGACCGTCGACCACGACCCGCCGCTGCCGTCGCCGCCCGCCTGCCGGAGCGCGACGTGCCAGACGAGCGGATGGCGGCGGCGGCGCGGGTCGAGCTTCATGAGCTGACCGACGGCGGCGGAGCGCGCCGTGCGCTTCTCGAGCTCGCTCGCCACGTACAGCCGCCCGCGGCGGTCGACGACGACGGAGGCGTCCGTGTCGTCGCCGGTCCAGAAGCGAAAGACGCGCCGGGCGCCGCGGCCTCCCGCGAGGACCCGCGAGATGTCCCAGCCCTGCACGAGCCCGGCGGAGTTGGCGAAGTACGCGACGCCGCGGCGGAAGGCGACGGAGTTCTCGATCGAGAAGGAGCGCGTCGGCCACGCCGCCGCCAGCGCGTCGTCCCAGCTCGGCACGCGCAGCACGATCTTCGGGCGCACGCGAACCTTGTGTTGCGCGGTCCATCCGCGGTTGAGCTTGACGACGTAGAACCAGCCGTTCTCGCCGCCCTCGAGCAAGTAGTCGCCGACGACGAGCGCGGCGCCGTCCCAGTCGTTGTTCCACTCGGGCGTCGGCACGCTCGTGTCGGCGTCGATCGACCACAGCACGGTCGGGGCGCGGCGGTCGAGGGCGACGATCCGGAACAGGTTGTCGCGCGAGCCGGCGTAGTAGAGCGGGTAGCCGTCGGGGTCCGAGGTCGCGGAGCCCTTGGCGAGGTCGCCCGTGACGAGGTCGGGGCGCAGCCGCCGGCCCGTCGCCGCGTCGAGGAAGTGATAGCGGTCGTCGTAGGCGCCGACGCGCAGCTCGACGCCGCGGCCGCCGGGGCGCGGGATGACGTTCGGCTGCCCGGTCCAGCCCAGGCCGCACCACGTCTTGGTGCCGTGCTCGTCGCTCGAGCGGGCGCAGAGCCCGCCGCTGCGCGGAAAGCGCCACAAGATCCGCGGTCGGGTGCGGGGGATCGGGCCCTCGCCGTAGTAGGTGCGGGTGAGGTTGCCACGGAACGTCGTCAGCCCCGGCACGCTCGGGTTGACCGGTCCCGGCGCGGGCGCCGGGGCCTGGCGCGGGCGGGCCGGCGGCGCCTTCGCGGCGCGGACCGGCGCGGGGGTGGGGCGGGCGGTCGGGTGGGCGGCGGGCTCGCCGCGGCCGGCGATCGCGCTGACCACGGCGCCGGCGCCGAGCGCGGCGGTCGCGAGGAGCACGACCGCGATCGCACGCTGATCGCGGACCTTCCGCGGCGGCGCGGGGCGGCGGCCGGGGAGCCGGGGTGGCGACCCGAACTGCGACATGTAGGAGACGTTCGGCGCGGTGGGGGCTCGATCCTGCGCCCGGCCGACGTTTGCGCCCTCCGACCGTGTAAGGTCTTCCGCTCGCCATAGACCCACGCCGAGTCCCCGTCGCACCGATGACGGGGAACGGGGGACCCAGGGGGCCGTCAGGGCCCAGGGGCGAATCGCCGGCTGAAAGCCGGCGTAGCGCACGTCACAGCGCGAGCCCGTCAGCTAACCCCGTAGGCGCCGAGACGACCAGGAGGAGTCCTTGGCACCCGAACACGATCTTGCCTGTCCCGTCGCATGGCGGCGCTCTCAGCGGGCGTCCGGCGACCGCCGCATCCGAGCCGCGCGCGCCCGCCGCCGGCGGCTTCGCGGTCGCGCCTGCGCGGTGCTGGCCGTCGCGCTCACCGGCGTCACCGCCGGCGGCGCGCTGGCGGCTGACGCCCGAGCGCCGGCGCCCTCGGCCTCGGCCACGGCGCCGGGGTCCACGACGGTCCGCGCGCTGCAGAAGAAGCTGGGCGTGGCCGCCGACGGCGTCTACGGGCCCAAGACCCGGGCGGCGGTCCGCCGCTTCCAGCGCCGCCACGGCCTCGACGTCGACGGCATCGCCGGCCCGCAGACGCTCGCGGCGCTCGGCCTCCGGTCGTCCTCGAGCGGGCGGTCCGCCGGCTCGGCGTCGAAGCGGCTGCGCTCGACCACGAGCGCGACGCTCGCGCGAATCGCCGCATGCGAGTCCGGCGGAAACCCGACCGCGGTCTCCGGCGACGGCCAGTTCCGCGGCAAGTATCAGTTCACGGTCTCGACGTGGCGCGCGATGGGCGGCAAGGGCGATCCCGCGAAGGCGCCCGAGGCCGAGCAGGACCGTCGCGCCGCGCGGCTGCTCGCCCGGGCGGGCACCTCGCCGTGGCCCGTCTGCGGCGGTTGAGCCCGGCGATCAGCGCGCCTCGTCGCGGTCCAGCGCGACCGTCCGAACGCCGCCGGCCACGGCGAGCCGCCACGGCCCGTCGGCCGGCGGCTCGTCGGTCCGGTTGAGCAGGAGCGCGGCGAGCGCGCGTGCGTGCGACTCGGCAAGCGAGCCGACCCGCAGCGTGCGCTCCTCGCCGCCGCGTCGCTCGACGACCGTCACCGCGACCGTCGGCTCGACCGCGAGCGCGAGCTGGTCGGCCGCGGTCACGACCACCGCAGCGTCCGCGGCCGCTCGCGCATGCGCAGGACGTGGACCGGGACGCCGGCGACGACCGCGTCCGCCGGCACGTCGCGGTTGACGACCGTGTAGGTGCCGACGACGCTGTTGTCGCCGACCGTGACCCCGCGCAGGAAGCAGGCGCCGTAGCCGACCCACACGTTGTTGCCGACGTGCACGTCGCGCTTGTAGATCCCCTGCTCGCGGACCGGGCGCTCGGTCTCGACGACGCCGTGATCGAAGTCGATGAGCATGACGCGGTCGGCGACGATGCACTCACGCCCGATCCAGACGTGCTGGAAGGCCGAGATCGTGCACTCCTGCCCGAGGACGCTCTTGGCCCCGATCCGGACCTCGCCCTCATGGGCGCGGATCTTCGTGCCGTGCCCGATCCACGACCAGCGCCCGAGATGCACGACCGCGTCGGGCCCGATCTCGATCGTCACGCGCGGGCAGACGAACGCGAGGCCGTCGGTGCGCAGGCGCCCGCGGAAGCGCAGCTTGAGCCAGCCGAGACGGGCGATGAGAAACGCGTAGCTCCAAGTCAGCATCCCGTGCGCGCGCATCCAGCGCAGCAGCGTCAGCGGGCCTCCGTGCAGCGGCTCGGGCCCCGATCGGACGGCCGCCGGCACGCCCGTCGGGACCGGAGGGGACAGCACGGAGTCCACGGTGGCAAGGGTAGTCTGCCGCCCCCATGGCCGGCTCCCTCGCGCAGCGCCTGCTCGCGGGCGACAAGCGCGCGCTCGCGCGCGGGATCACGCTCGTGGAGTCCGACGACGCGGCCGGCTGGGAGCTCGTCCGGGAGGTCTTCCCCCACACCGGGCGCGCGGCGGTGGTCGGGCTCACGGGCGCGCCCGGGGCGGGCAAGTCGACGCTCATCGGCGCGCTCACGAGGCTCCGCCGCGAGGCCGGACGCGCAGTCGCCGTCCTCTCGATCGACCCCAGCTCGCCGTTCACGCGTGGAGCGCTGCTCGGCGACCGCATCCGCCTCAGCGAGCACTTCCTCGACCCCGGCGTCTTCATCCGCTCGATGGCCAGTCGCGGCGCGCTCGGCGGCCTGAGCGAGTCGGCGCTGCAGGCGGCGCTGCTCATGGACGCCGCCGGGACGGACGAGGTCTTCCTCGAGACCGTCGGCGTCGGCCAGGCCGAGGTCGACGTCATCGACCACGCCGACACGATCGTGCTCGTGCTGATGCCCGGCTCGGGCGACTCGATCCAGGCGCTGAAGGCCGGGATCATGGAGATCCCCGACGTCATCGTCGTCAACAAGGCCGACCACCCCCTGACCGACACGATGGTACGCGAGGTCCGCGGCGTGCTCTCGCTCGCGCCGCAGCGCGGGTGGCGCGTGCCGATCGTCAAGACCGAGGCCGCGCGCGGGGAGGGCGTGCCCGAGCTCGTCGAGCGCCTCGACGAGCACCGGGCGCACATCGCGCAGGAGGGCACGCTCTTCGAGCGCCGCCGGCGCAACCTGCGCAACGAGGTCCTCGGCCTGTGCACGTTCCGCCTGCGGCGGCGGCTCGAGGAGCGGCTGACCGAGGACGAGCGCTTCGGCGAGCTCCTCGACGAGGTCGTCGCCCGCCGCCTCGACCCCGCCAGCGCGGCCAGCGAGATCCTCGCCCGGCTCGACGGCGGCTAGATGGTTGATTCCG
>DATNGY010000320.1:0-4164 GCA_035605735.1 Solirubrobacteraceae bacterium | reverse complement strand
CGCCCCGGACCGGCGCAGGCCGTCGCGCAGGAGCCGCAGCGGATGGCGCTCGACCGTCAGCCCCGTGGTCGCGTAGTCGGCGATCATCGCCGCCCACTCGCCGAGCCGCGCGAGCGCGGGCGCCTCGGGCAGCGTGAGCGGCAGCGGGAGCTGCGTGCCCTCCCCCAGTCCGTAGGCGGGGGCAGCGACGCCGAGGCGCCAGAGCGCCTCGCGCCGGCCGCCGGCGAGTGCGTCGCACGCGCCCGACCACGCGAGCTGGGCCAGCGCGGGCCGCCCGGCGCCGGCGCGCGAGGCGAGGTCGTCGAGCGAGGCGAAGGGACCGCCGGCGCGGCGCGCCGCGACGAGCGCGGCGACCTCGTCGGCGCGGACGCCGATGACGTAGCCGAGCCCCAAGCGCACGGCCGAAGGGTGCTCCTCGGCCTCGCCGCCGTCCTCGACGAGGCGCAGGTGACGCGGGGACGTGGCCGTGGCTCGTCGTGGCTGACGAGGAGCAGAAGCGGGGACAGTGCGAGAGCACGGACCCGCTTCCGGCGACAACGCCAGGCGCGGCGAGGCGCTGTCACGCGCGGGATTCACCACCGTGCACTCGACCTCGCTGAAGTTGACGTCCGGGGCGAGGATCTGGATCCCGCGCCGCTGGGCCTCGTGGACGAGCGCGTCGGAGGGGTAGAAGCCCATGGGCTGCTCGTCGAGCAGCGAGCAGAGGAACTCGGGCCCGTAGTGCACGCGCAGCCACGTCGACTGGTAGGCGAGCAGCCCGAAGGCGGCCCCGTGCGCCTTGGGGAAGCCGAAGCCCGAGAACCCGACGACCATCGACCACACGCGCTCGGCGAGCGCCGCGTCGACGTCGGGCCAGCGCGCCATCGCCCCCTCGACGAATCCGCGGTGGTGGGCCTCGAGCGCCGCGGCCGAGCGCTTGCGGCTCATCGCCCGCCGCAGCCCCTCGGCCTCGCCGGGCGAGAAGCCGGCGAAGGCCATCGCCACCTCGATGACCTGGTCCTGGAAGATGATCGTCCCGAGCGTGTCGCGGAGGACGGGCTCGAGCGACGGGTGGTCGTAGGGAACCACGTAGCCGGGGTCCTCGCGCAGCCGCTGACGGCGCGCGATGTAGGGGTTGACCGCCCCGCCCTGGATCGGCCCGGGGCGCACGATCGCGACCTGGATCGTGAGGTCGTCGAGGTTCTCGGGGCGCGTGCGCCGCAGCGAGCCCATCTGCGCCCGGCTCTCGATCTGGAAGACGCCCGTGGTGTCGGCCTCCTGGATGCAGGCGAACGTCGCCCGGTCGTCGTACGGGATCCGCGAGAGGTCGATCCGCTCGCCCCGGCGCTGCGCGATGAGCTCGACGCAGCGCTCGACCGCGGAGAGCATTCCCAGCCCGAGCAGGTCGATCTTCAGGAAGCCGGCATCCGAGCAGGAGTCCTTGTCCCACATGACCATCTGCCGGCCCTCCATGGCGGCGGGGACGACCGCGCAGCAGTCGAGCAGCGGCTTCGTGGCGACGATCATCCCGCCCGAGTGCTGGGAGAGATGGCGCGGCAGGCCGTGAGCCTCCTCGCTCAGCCGCGCGAGCCACGCCCAGCGGCCGTGGCGCTCGCGCCCGTCGCCGAGCGCCGCGACGATGTCGCGCTCGACCGCCTCCCCCGACCAGCCCTCCGAGCCGCGCGCGACGCGCTCGATCTCCCCCGGCGGCAGGCCGAGCGCCTTGCCCAGCTCACGGATCGCCCCGCGCGCGCGATAGGTGGGGAAGGCGGCCACGAGCGCGGCGCGATCGCGGCCGTAGCGGTCGTGGACCCGGGGGATGAGGACCTCGCGCACGTCACGCGGGAAGTCGAGGTCGATGTCGGGCAGCGTCGTGATCTCCTCGTTGAGGAAGCGCCCGAGCAGCAGGCCGTTGGCGATCGGGTCGACGTGCGAGAGGCCGGTGAGGTAGCAGACGATCGAGGAGACCGATGACCCGCGACCGCGACCCGGCGGCAGCAGCGCGCGCACGGTATCCGGTCCACGGACCTCGACGGCGACCTCGCGCGCGAGCTCGAGCAGGTCGCGATGCAGGAGGAAGAAGCCCGAGAGGCCAAGCGCGGCGATGAGCTCGAGCTCCTCCTCGAGGCGCCCGGACGCCTCGCCGCGCAGGCCATGGCCCGGCGGGTAGCGCTCCTCGAAGCGCGCGCGGCAGACCGCGGCCAGCGTCCCGTCGGCCTCGGCGTCCTCGGCGCCCGGGTAGCGGTAGCCGAGATCCTCCGTGAGATCGAACGCGAGCTCGCTGGCAAGCCGCGCGGACTCGGCGACCGCGTCGGGGTGGTCGGCGAAGCGGGCGGCCATCGCCTCCGGCGTCGTCAGCACGTGCGCGTGGTTGCCGCGCCGCAGCGGCTCGGACGCGTCGAGCGTCGTGTGCTCGCGGATTGCGACGAACGCGTCCTGCAGCCGCGCGCGGGCGGGCGTGTGAGCGTGGACGTCGCCCGTGGCCACGCACGCAACGCCGATCCGGCCGGCGAGCTCGGCCAGCGCGCGGTTGAGCGCGCGGTCGTGGCGCAGGAAGGGGCGCTGGAGCTCGATCCGCAGGCCGTCGCGCCCGAAGGCACGGCGCAGGCGGCGGAGCGCCGGCTCGTCGCGGATACCGTGGCGCGCGCAGCCGCTGAGGCAGACGAGCCCCTCGGCGTGAGCCTCGATGTCCGCGAGCGCGACCGACGGCGAGCCCACGACGCGCGACATCCGCGTCGCCCCCGAGGTCCGACCGCGGGCGCCGCCGATGCGCGCCGTCCCCGCGCCCGGCGCCTCGTCCCCGTAGATCCGCGTGTGCGCGTGCGCGCGCGTGAGCAGGCGGCAGAGGTTCGCCCACCCGCGGGCGTCGCGCACGAGCAGCGTGAGGTGGCGCGGCGGCGCCCCCTCCTCCCCGGCCGGGTCGGCCACCGTGACCTCGGCGCCGTGGATGGCCCGCAGCCCCGCAGCCTTCGCCGCCTGCGCGAACTCCATCGAGCCCGAGACCGTGTCGTGGTCGGTGAGCGCGAGCGCCTCGTGCCCGCGGGCCAGGGCGGCGGCGACGAGCTCGTCGGCGAGCGAGGTCCCGTCCAGGAACGAGAAGGCGGAGTGGCAATGGAGCTCCACGTACGAATGGCGGTACGGACCGCCGTTGCCGGCGGCCCCCGGCGCAGATCCCGGCGTGCGCGTCAACGCACCGGGCTCCTGCCTTGGGTGTTGGCGTGAAAGCGCGCGTTGGGGAAGGGATGCATCCGCTGGACGGGTGGGAGGTATCGAGCGGCGAGGCGCGTCATCCGGTTTCCAGCCCAGGTTGAGGCGCTGGCTTCGGCGTCGCAGGCCCGCAGCCAGTGCCGCGTGAGCTGGTCGTGGACCTTCCGGTTCTCGCGAACAGGGCTTCCTCGCATGCCGGGGGTTTTGACCGCGCGGGGTCCGCCGGCAACTCGCCATAGCGCCGCCGACGGCGCGCTGGTTCCGCGTTTCGTGACGACGAGGGCGCCCCGATGCCCGGCCGCTAGCCCTTCCGGTGTCGGGCTCTTCCACCCGTTGCCCTGTTCCGATTTATCCCGGCGCTTCACGAACACATGTTCGCAGGAAGGGCGGACGGAAGGGCGCCCACCGACGCTGCAGCGACTCTAGGTAGGCGTCCGACGCGGCCCGGTTCCAGCGCCGAAGGCACAAGGTCGCGGTGCGTAGTTGGCAAGCGCACCACGCAGCAACGTCGCGGTTGGATGACGCGACGCCCACAGATAAGGGCATGCTCGACGTATCGCCACGGCTGGAGTCTCGCTGTCGGGATTCGTCCAAGCGGCGGTGACCGGGCAGATCTACGGGTCGCCGAGCGACGCCAGGGGGGACGCTCGCGCGGTCATCTAGCGGAGCGATCGGAAGGCGGCGCGGACCTCGGTCGCGAACAGCTCGGGCTCTTCCCAGGCGGCGAAGTGGCCGCCCTTGTCGACCTCGTTGAAGTAGATGACGTTGGGGTAGGAGTTCTCGACCCAGCTGCGCGGGGTCCGCCAGATCTCGCCGGGGAAGGTTGTGAAGCCGGCCGGGAGCGAGACCTCCGGAGGAGCCTGGCCGGATGCGCGTGCTTGAGCCAGGGCTTGTCCGTCCTCCCAGTAGGTTCGGGCCGCCGAGGCGCCGGTGCCGGTCAGCCAGTACAGCGTGATGTTGTCGACGATGTGGTCCCGG
>DATNGY010000319.1:0-2418 GCA_035605735.1 Solirubrobacteraceae bacterium | reverse complement strand
TGCCGGCGCTTCGAGACCCACCTGTCGCGCTGCGAGCACTGCTCGGCCTACGTCGAGCAGATGCGCGAGACGCTGCGGTTGCTCGGGGAGGTCCCGCCCGAGCCGCTCTCCGACGAGGCGGTCGACGAGCTGCGCGAGGCGTTCCGCGGCTGGCGGACGGGCTAGCGCTCGTCCAGGGCGGCGTCGAGCTCGACCAGCAGCGCGCGCAGCCGGCGGACCTTGGCCGGGCCGAGGCGCGCGTCGAGCTCGGCGTAGATCTCGCCGACGAGCGCGTACCGGAAGCGCCCGTGGAGCGGTCCTGGGTAGGACCGGCCCATGACCGCGATCACGCCGCCTCCCGTCGTCCTCAGCCAGCTCGGTCGCGCTGCCCACGACCTCGGCCTCGCGGGGCTGCTCGGAGGCAATCTCTTCGGCCGCTTCGCGCTGCACCCCGCCGTCGCCGGCCTCTCCGATCCGCGCGAGCGCGGGGAGGTCGTCAACGCCGCGTGGTCACGCTACGGGACCGTCAACTCGCTCGGACTGGTCGCGCTCACCGCCGGCTGGGCCGGCGCCCGCGCCGGCGAGGCCGCCGATCGGCAGCTCTCCGACGAGGAGCGGCCGCTCGCCCGCGCGAAGGACGCGCTCGTCGCGGCGATCGTGGTCACCGGCGTCGCCACAGCGATCGAGGGCATCCGCTTCGCGCGCCAGGCGCCCGAGGGAGCTGTGCCGCTGGCCGACGGCTCGCATCCGGCGCCCGACACGCCGGCGCCGGCGGCTCGCCTCAAGCGCCGCCTCAACGTGCTCGGCGGGGTCGGGCTCGCCGCCGAGGTGGGCCTCGTCGCGGTCAACGCGGCGCTCGCCCAGGCGGGGTTCCGGCGCCCGCCGGCGCGGCGCGTGCTGGGCCGCCGGCTCAGGTCCTGAGCGCCCGGGCCGGCGTCGCGGAGCGGCGCGCGGCCGCGTCGGTCGGGTAGGTTTGGCCGCGGTGACGGCCCCGCGCCTGCAACGCAACGAGCTCGTGGGCATGGGCGCCGGCGCGCTCCTCGCCGTCGCCGTCTTCCTCGCCTGGTACGCGACGAGCGCGAACAACCCCAATTCGACGATCGACGGCGAGCGCGGATCGTTCTCGGCCTGGGAGATCCACCCGATCCTGCGCTGGCTGCTCCTGCTCGCTGCGCTCGCGCCGTTCATCCTCGCCTGGATCATCCACCGCGGCCATGCCCTCAGCTGGGCCCGCGGCGAGGTGACGATGGTCGCGTCGATCGCTGCGCTCGGGCTCATCGCCTACAACGGGCTCATCGACCGGCCCGGAGGCGTCGGCGTCTCGCTGAAGATCGGCTGGTTCCTCGCCGTCCTCGCCACGATCGTCATGACCGCGGCCTCGGCCCGGCGGGCGTCTGAGCACGAGCGTCCGCGCAAGCCACCGGGAACCGTCTGATGAGCGCCTCCAGCCGCCCCGACCGCAACCTGGCCCTCGAGCTCGTGCGCGTCACCGAGGCCGCCGCGCTCGCGTCCGCCCGGCTCATCGGCATGGGCGACAAGGAGGCCGCGGACCAGGCGGCGGTCGACGCGATGCGGCTCGTGCTCGACACGGTCCACATGGACGGCACGGTGGTCATCGGCGAGGGCGAGAAGGACGAGGCGCCGATGCTCTACAACGGCGAGCGGATCGGCGATGGCTCCGAGCCGCGGGTCGACATCGCCGTCGACCCGCTCGAGGGCACGCGGCTGACGGCGCTCGGCATGCCGAGCGCGCTTGCGGTCATCGCGCTCAGCGCGCAGGGGACGATGTTCGACCCCGGCCCGTGCGTATACATGGAGAAGATGGCCGGCGGCCCCGACATCGCCGACCTCCTCGACCTGGACCGACCCATGGCCGAGACGCTCGGGCGCATCGCCGAGCGCCGCACCGGCGACGTCCGCGACATCATGGTCGTCGTCCTCGACCGCCCGCGCCACGAGGAGGGGATCGCCGCGATCCGGGAGGCCGGCGGGCGCGTGCGTCTGATCACCGACGGGGACGTCAGCGCGGCGTTGCTGGCGGTCAGCGACCGCTCCCCGGTCACGCTGCTGTGGGGGATCGGCGGGTCGCCGGAAGGCGTCCTCTCCGCGGCGGCGATCAAGGCGATCGGCGGCGGGCTCGTCGGGCGACTGTGGCCGCGCGACGACGACGAACGCCGCGCGGCACTCGACGCCGGCTACGACCTCGAGCGCGTGCTCACCCAGGACGACCTCGTGCGCGGGGACGACTGCTTCTTCTCGGCCACCGGCGTCACCGACGGCGACGTCCTCGAGGGCGTGCGCTACGAGGGCTCCGCGGCCACGACGGAGTCGATCGTGATGCGCTCGCGCACGGGAACCGTCCGGCGCGTGCAGGCGCGCCACAACCGCCCGAAGCTGCGCGCCTACACGGGCGAGCGTTACGGCTAGCGGGTCCCGCCG
>DATNGY010000318.1:0-2395 GCA_035605735.1 Solirubrobacteraceae bacterium | reverse complement strand
CAGTTGCATCACGCAACCTGACGTTCGGCACGGGGTGACTCACGCGTGACGATCGCCGCCACGGAGGCGACGACGAGCGTGGCCCCGACCAGCGTCCCCGCCCGCAGGTGCTCGCCGAGGATCGCCCACCCAAGCAGGACGGCCACGAGCGGGTTCACGTAGGCGTACGTCGCCACCTGCGAGATCGGAGCGCTCTGCAGGAGCCACGCATACGCCGTGAACGCGACCCACGAGCCGGCCACGACGAGGTACACGAACGCGAGGATCGAGTCGGCCGAGGCGGCGCCCACATCTCCCGGCTCGCCGGCGCCGACGCCGGCCGCGGCCAGCACGACGCCTCCGAAGAACATCTGCCACGCCGTCGAGACGAGCGGATCGGCGGGCAGCTGCAGGCGCGGCGAGAGGAAGGAGCCCAGCGCCCACGACCCCGCGGCCACCAGCACGAGGACGACGCCGCCGGTCGTCGCGTCGGCGGGCCGCGAGCCCGGCAGGAGCAGCACGCCGAGGCCCGCGAGCCCGACGGCGATGCCGACCAGCGTCACCGCCGCGACGCGCTCGCGCGCGACGCCGACGCGCATGAGCACCACCCAGAGCGGAACCGAGGCGACGAGCAGCGCGGCGAGCCCGCTTGGCACGTCGCGCTCGGCAACGGTCACGATCCCGTTGCCGCCGGCCGCCAGGAGCACGCCGACGAGCGCCGTCGCCGCGACGCCCGAGCGTGTCACGCGCACGCCGTGTCCGCGCAGCGCGAGCACGGCGAGCATCACCGCGCCCGCCACGAGGAACCGCGCCCCGGCCCCGAGCAGGGGCGGGATGTCGCGGACCATGACGCGGATGGCCAGGTACGTCGATCCCCAGATGAGGTAGACGGCGGCGAGCGCCGACCACACCCGCGCGCCCTGCCGGGCGGGGGCGTGGCCGGCGCCCGCTGTCACGCGGAGGCGCGGGAGGGGCGGAGCGTGCGCCCGAAGCGGCGCCGAGCGGCGGACGGACGGCCGTGGTCGCCTCGGATCAGCCGCGCGCGCGTCTGCAGGAGGGCGGCCATGCCCGCGCTCGGGACGAACGGGTCGGCGATGACGCCGCCGTCGTCGAGCGAGGTCGCCGCGGCCAGTACGCCGTCGGCCTCGGCCACGAGGATGCGGCCGGTCAGGGGGCGCTTGGAGTCGAGCTCGGCGAGGCGGCGCAGGTCCTCGGCGTCGGCCCCGGTCGCCATGCGGATGACGATCGTGTCGTCGAAGTTGGTGGGGGCGTTCATGCTCTTCATGACGATCAGGATCCCACCGGCGTGATATGAGCGCAAATGACCTTTTCCTGAAGGGGTGATAAGGTTCCCTAATGCTCGACGTCCGCCGCATGCGCGTGCTGCGCGAGGTCGCCGCGAGGGGCTCGTTCTCCGCCGCGGCCGACGCGCTGGCCTACACCCAGTCCGCCGTCTCCCAGCAGATCGCCGCCCTCGAACGCGAGGCGGGCACCGTCCTCGTCGACCGCAGCGCGCGTGGGGTGCGGCTCACGGACGCGGGCCGCGCCCTCGTCGACCACGCCGACGTGATCCTCGCCCGGCTCGCCGACGCGGAGGCCGAGCTCGAGGCGATCGCCGGCCTACGCGGCGGGCGGCTGCGCCTGGCCGCGTTCCCGAGCGCGGGCGCGACGATCATGCCGGAGGCGATCGCGCGCTTCCGCGAGCGCTACCCGGCGGTCGAGCTCAGCCTCGAGCCGGCAGAGCCCGAGCCGGCGCTCGCCATGCTGCGCGCCGGCGAGGTCGACATCGGGCTCGACATCAGCGCGGGCTTCCGCACCGCGCGCGAGGACGGGCTCGAGCGCGTGGCGCTCCTCGACGACCCGATGTACGTCGCCCTGCCCGCGCGCCACCCGCTCGCGCGCAAGCGCACGCTCAAGCTCTCCGAGCTTGCCGACGAGAGCTGGATCCTCGGCACGACGGGAAGCTGCCCGGACGCATCGATCTTCCTGCGCAGCTGCCAGCTCGCCGGCTTCGAGCCGCGCATCGCGTTCAACTCCGACGACTACTTCGCGATCCAGGGCTTCGTGGCGGCGGGCGTCGGGGCGTCGTTCATCCCGGATCTCGCGCTCGTCAACGTCCGCGACGACATCGTCGTGCGGTCGCTCGGGGCGCGGCCGCCGGTGCGACGCGTCACCGCCGCGGTCCTCGAGGGCTCGTTCTGCTCGCCGGCCCGCCGGGCGATGCTCGACGTCCTCGTCGAGGTCGGCGGCGAGTTCGCCGGGCGCCGCAGCGAGCTGGCGCTGGCCTCGTAGACGCGCGTTCGCGCCTGCGCGGAACCGGACACGGGCCCGACATGACCGGATCCGCGTTCCTCGCCGTCCTCGTGCTCGTCGTCCTGCTCATCGTCCTCGGCGTGGCCAGCCCGATCTTCCTCGT
>DATNGY010000317.1:0-5231 GCA_035605735.1 Solirubrobacteraceae bacterium | reverse complement strand
CAAATTCACGGCCGCGTCAACGACCGCGCTCCGTTGACCGCGCGTCGGGGCGCACACTAGGGTCCCGATTCGTCGGCACGCCGTACGAATACGGGCATGAGGAGGCGCGTTCGCGCAATGGGACGACCGGTCACGCTGTTCACGGGCCAGTGGGCTGACCTGCCGCTGGAGACGCTCGCCGAGAAGGCCGCGGCCTGGGGCTTCGACGGCCTCGAGCTCGCGACCTGGGGCGACCACTTCGAGGTCGCGCGCGCCGAGGAGCCCGGTTACCTCGACGTCAAGCGCGCCGTGCTCGAGCGCCACGGCCTGCGCTGCTGGGCGATCTCGGCGCACCTCGTCGGCCAGTGCGTCTGCGACCACCCGCTCGACGAGCGCCACGAGGCGATCGTGCCTCAGCACGTCTGGGGCGACGGCGACCCCGAGGGCGTCCGCGCCCGCGCCGCCGACGAGGTCAAGGCGACGCTGCGCGCCGCCGCGAGCTTCGGGGTCTCGACGGTCACCGGCTTCACCGGGTCGAGCGTGTGGCACGTCGTCGCGGGCTTCCCGCCCGTGCCGCCGGAGATGATCGAGACCGGCTACCGCGACTTCGCCGACCGCTGGAACCCGATCATCGACGTCGCCGACGAGGTCGGCGTGCGCTTCGCGCTCGAGGTCCACCCCTCGGAGATCGCCTACGACTTCTGGACGACCGCGCGTACGCTCGAGGCGATCGACCACCGCCCCGGCTTCGGGCTGAACTTCGACCCGAGCCACATGGCCTGGCAGCGCCTGGACCCCGACCAGTTCCTCGAGGCCTACGCCGATCGCATCTACCACGTCCACGCGAAGGACACCCGCAGCCGCCTCGACGGGCGCAGCGGCGTGCTCTCGAGCCATCTCGGCTTCGGCGACCTGCGCCGCGGCTGGGACTTCGTCTCGGTCGGCCACGGCGACGTGGACTTCGAGCGCATCAACCGCCGCCTCAACGCGATCGGCTACGAGGGCCCGGTCTCGATCGAGTGGGAGGACAGTGGCATGGACCGCGAGCAGGGCGCCCCGGAGGCGCTCGAGCACATCCGCCGCCTGGCCTTCGGCGGGGCCGCGGGCGCCTTCGACAGCGCGTTCGCCTCGAGCGCGGAGGCGTAGGCCGTGGCGAGCGCGGCGGGACGCCCGGCGCTCGGCGTCGGGATGGTCGGCTACAGCTTCATGGGTCGAGCGCACTCGCAGGCGTGGCGCACGGCGCCGCGGGCGTTCGACCTGCCGCTCGCGCCGCGGCTCGTCGCGGTCGCGGGGCGCTCGGCCGAGAACGTCGAGGCGGCGCGCGCGCAGCTCGGCTTCGAGGAGGGCGTCACCGACTGGCGAGCGCTGCTCGAGCGCGACGACGTCGGCCTCGTCGACATCTGCACGCCGGGCGACTCGCACGCCGAGATCGCCGTCGCCGCGCTCGACGCCGGCAAGCACGTCCTCTGCGAGAAGCCGCTGGCGACGAGCGTCGACGAGGGCGAGCTGATGGTCGCCGCCGCCGAGCGCGCCGCTCCGTCGGGCGTCAAGGCGATGGTCGGCTTCAACTACCGCCGCGTGCCGGCGCTCGCCTTCGCCCGGCAGCTCATCGCCGACGGGCGGCTCGGCGCGATCCGCCACGTGCGCGCCGTCTACCTGCAGGACTGGATCGTCGACCCCGAGTTCCCGCTCGTCTGGCGCCTGCAGGCCGAGCATGCGGGCAGCGGAGCGCTCGGCGACATCGGCGCGCACATCATCGACGCCGCGCAGTTCCTGCTCGGCGACGAGATCGCGGCCGTGAGCGGCCTGACCGAGACGTTCGTCAAGGAGCGCCCGCTGGCGGGCGCCTCGGCCGGGCTCAGCGCGGCGGGCGCCGCCGAGCGCGGTCCGGTCACGGTCGACGACGCCGCGCTCTTCCTCGCGCGCTTCCCGGGCGGCGCGATCGGCACGTTCGAGGCGACGCGCTTCGCCACCGGGCGCAAGAACGGCCTCGCGATCGAGGTCAACGGGGCGCTCGGCTCGCTGCGCTTCGACCTCGAGCGGCTCTCCGAGCTCGAGCTCTACGACGCCCGCGACGAGGCGACGGTGCAGGGGTTCCGCCGGATCCTGATCACGGCGGCCGAGCACCCCTACATGGAGGCGTGGTGGCCGCCGGGGCACCTCATCGGCTGGGAGCACAGCTTCACGCACGAGGTGCGCGACCTCGTCGTCGCGATCGCCGACGGCACCGAGGTGCGCCCGACGTTCGCCGACGGGCTCCAAGTCGAGCGCGTGCTCGCCGCGGTCTCGCGCTCGGCGGCGCGCGGCGCGTGGGAGGACGTCACCTAGGCCGCGTCGCTCGCGGCCGCGCTGTGCAGCAGCGCGAGCGTCGCGCCGAGGTGCTGGTCGACGAGGCGCAGCGCCTCGTCCAGCTCGCGCGCCGCGACCGCGGCGGCGATCCCGCGGTGCTCGGCGAGGACCTGGCGCTGACGGTCGTCGCTGCGCGCCAGCGCCGCGAGGTTCATCCGCGTCTGGCGATCGCGCAGCGAGTCGTGGAGCGCGAGCAAGATCGGGTTGCCCGCGGCGGCCACGAAGATGCGGTGAAACTGGCGGTCGGCCTCGACGAAGCCCGCCCGGTCGCCCTCGGCGCCGAGCGTCTCCTGACGCGCGATGACGTCGTTCGGGTCGGCGTCCAGGTCGAGATCGGACGCGATGATCTTCTCCACGGCGAAGCGCTCGACGAGCAGGCGCGTCTCCATGACGCTGTCGACCTCGGCCGGCGAGACGCGGACCACGAGCGCGCCGCGCTTGGGATACAGGCGCAGGAGGCCCTCGGACTCCAGGCGCAGGAAGGCCTCGCGGACCGGCGTGCGGCTGACGCCGACGTCGGCCCCGACGTCGCCCTCGGTGATGAGCGTTCCGCCCGCGAAGCGACCGTCGAGGATGCGCTCCTTCGCGAACGCATACGCCTTGTCGGCCGCCGTCACGCCGCCAGCCATACCAGAGCGGTCGCGATGGATGCAAGACGCACGCGCCGCGGGTACGCGAGACTGCCCGGCGATGCGGGCGCCACCGGCACTCGCGAGCGCGGTCGCTCGCCTCGGCACCGAGTCGGCCTTCGCCGTCCTCGCGCGCGCCCGCGAGCTCGAGGCCTCCGGGCGCGACGTCGTCCACCTCGAGATCGGCGAGCCGCACGCGGCGACCCCGGCCCACGTCGCCGAGGCCGCGTTCGCCGCAGTCCGTGCGGGCGAGACCGGCTACTGCCCGAGCGCGGGGTTGGGCGAGTTCCGCGAGGTCATCGCCGACGAGCTGGCGCGCACGCGCGGCGTGCCGGTGCCCGTCGGGCGCGTCCTCGTCGCCACCGGCGCCAAGCCGTTCCTGCTCTTCACGGTCCTCGCGGTCTGCGAGCCGGGCGACGAGGTCGTGCTCCCCGACCCGGGCTTTCCGATCTACGAGTCGGCGATCCGCTACGCCGGCGCCACCCCCGTGCCGCTCACGCTGCGCGAGGACAGCGACTTCAGCTTCGACCCCGACGAGCTCGGGGCGCTGCTCGGAGCGCGCACGAAGCTCGTGATCCTCAACTCGCCGCAGAACCCGACCGGCGGCGTCGTGCCCGCCGCCGACCTCGAGGCGGCCGCCGAGCACATCATGGGCACGAGCGCGTGGGTGCTCTCCGACGAGGTCTACGCGCGCCTGCTCTACGAAGGGGCGTTCGCGTCGATCGCGAGCGTGCCGGGGTTGCTCGAGCGCACCGTGCTCCTCGACGGCCTCTCGAAGACCTACGCGATGACCGGCTGGCGCTGCGGCTACGCGTGCGTGCCCGAGCCGCTGGTCGAGCCGCTCGTGCGCTTCTTCGTGAACTCGACCTCGTGCGTGCCGCCGTTCATCCAGCGTGCGGGGATCGCCGCGCTCACCGGCCCGCAGGACGACGTCGAGCGGATGGTCGCCGAGCTGCGCGTGCGGCGCGACCTCACGGTCGCGGGTCTCGAGGCGCTCCCGGGCGTGACGTGCCGCACGCCGGGCGGCGCCTTCTACGCGTTTCCGAACGTCGCGAGCGTGGGGGTCGACGCCGAGACGCTCGCCGCGCGCCTGCTCGAGGAGGCCGGCGTCGCGGTCCTCGCCGGCTCGGCCTTCGGCGCCGCCGGCGCCGACCACCTGAGGGTCTCCTACGCGACCTCGCCGGAGCTCCTCGAGGAGGCCTTCGCCCGGATGGGCGCGCTGCTCGCGGCGTGAGATCCAGCTTTTGCACCCATACGGCGCACGATCTGGATCTCACGCCCCTCGATGCCCCTCCGCCCCCCGCGCCGCGGCGCTCAGCCCGCGAGCGACTCCGACTGCTCGCGGCGGATCGACCCGCTCGTCTCCTTCAGCGAGGCGCCGGTCCGGCCCGAGCGGTGCGAGGTGATCTCGGCGAGCACGGCGATCGCCGTCTCCTCGACGGTGGCGGCGCCGATGTCGAGGCCCGCCGGCGCGAAGACGCGCTCGAGGTCCGCGTCGTTCGCGCCGGCCTCGCGCAGGCGCGCCTCGCGGTCGACGGTCGTCTTGCGGCTCCCGAGCGCGCCGATGTAGCCCGCGTCGGTCGCGAAGGCCGCGATCAGCGCCGGCACGTCGAGCTTGGTGTCGTGCGTGAAGACGAGGACCGCGTCGCGCGGGCCGAGCCGGATGCCGTCGAGGACGTCGTCGGGCCAGGCCGCGACCGTCTCGGCGGAGGCGCTGAAGCGCGCGGAGTCCAGGAACGCGCGCCGGGGATCGGCGATCGTGACGCGGTAGCCCATCCCCGACGCGATCGTCGCGAGCGCCGCCGAGAAGTCGATCGCCCCGAAGATCAGCATGCGCGGCGGCTCGGCGTGGACGCGGACGTGGACGCGCAGCCCCGTGCCGAGCGTCGTCCCGTCCTCGCCGAAATGGCGCAGCGCGGTGCGGCCGTGGGAGAGCAGGCCGCGCGCCTCGCGCTCGACGTTGACGTCGAGGAGCTCGGGGCCGCCGAGCGTCCCCGCGCGCCGCTCGGCGTCGACGTAGAGCTTGCTCCCGGCGCTCGGGCCGTCGAGCACCGTGGCGACCGCGCTCGGCCGGTCCTCGGCGAGCGCCTCGAGCCCGAGCAGCGTCGCCTCGCGCGTGTCGGACCTCAGCTCGTGGACGAAGACGTGGACGGTGCCGCCGCACATGAGCCCGACCGTGCCGGCGAGCTCGTCCGAGATCCCGTAGGTGACCAGGCGCGGGGGGTCGCCGCCCTCGAGCAGCGCGATCGCCTCCTGGGCGACCGCGCTCTCGAC
>DATNGY010000316.1:0-2652 GCA_035605735.1 Solirubrobacteraceae bacterium | reverse complement strand
GGTGATGCGGCGTGCGTCGTCGCCGGTCATCGTGGGTAGGTTACTTCAACGATGAAGAGAGCAGGAATCGAACACGGATCGGATCAACGCGGCAGCTCGCTGGCTGTCGCCGCGTTGTGCCTCGTGCAGTTCGTCGACGTGCTCGGCGTGACGGTGGTCGTCACGGCGCTTCCTGCGATGCTGTCGGGCCTGGGCGCCTCGTCGTCGTCGGCGGCCCTGGTGTTCACCGGCTACGCCATGTTCTTCGGCGGCCTGCTCATGCTCGGGGCTCGGCTCGGCGATCGCTACGGACACCGGCGCGTGCTGCTCGTCGGGCTCGTCGGCTTCGGCGCCGCCTCCCTGATGGCGGCCACCGCGACGTCGGTGCTCGTGCTGGTCGGCGCCCGCTGCTTGCAGGGCGCCGCCGCCGCGCTCAGCGTTCCGACGGCTCTGCGTCTATTGCTCGCCGCCGCCCCCGGCGAGGACGGCCGTCGCCGCGCGCTCGCCGCGTGGAGCGCGACCGGCGCCGCGGCCGGCGCGACCGGCTACCTGCTGGGCGGTGGACTCACGGATCTCGCCGGCTGGCGCGCGGTCTTCTGGGTCAACGTGCCGCTGGCCGCCGCGCTCGTGGTCGCGACGGTGGCCGGCGCACCGCGGCTGCCCCCGGAGAGGGCCGGGCGCCTCGACGTCGCCGGCGCCGCCGCCCTCACCGCGTCGGTCATGGCCGCCGTGTGCGGCGCCTCGCTGCTCGAGCACCCGGACCGCCGCTCGGCGGGCCTGGTCCTGCTCGCCGCCGGGGCGGCGCTCGTGGGCGCGCTCGTCGCCATCGAGCGCCGCGCCGCTCAGCCGCTGCTTCCGGCCGCCGCGGTGCGCCACCCGGCGCTGCAGGTGGCCGTCGTCGCCGCTGCGCTGAACACTGCGACCACCAGCTCCGCGATGACGCTCGCGACGCTGTACCTGCAGGACAGCCGCGGAGCGAGCCCCACCGCTGCTGGGCTCCTGCTGCTGCCCTGCAGCCTGTGCGTCGTCGCCGGCTCCACGGCCGCCGCGCCGCTGCTCCGCCAGCGCTCGGCACGCTCCGGCATCGCGCTCGGGCTCGCGACCATCGCCGCCGGCGTGGCCATCCTGCTCGCCCTGCCGGCCGCCGCCTGGCTGCTGCCCGTCGGCGTCGCCACCTTCGGAGCGGGGCTCGGCGTCTCGTCGGTCGCCGCGAACACCCTCGGCACCGGCGTGCCCGAGGCTCTGCAGGGGACCGCGTCAGGCGCACTGAACACCGCTGCGCAGCTGGGCACCGCGGTCGGCGTCTCGATCCTGCTGCTCGTCGCCGCCACCAGCGAGGGCAGCGGCCTCCCGCTCGGCGGCCGGTCGCTGGCGTGGGCATGCGCGGCCACCGCCGCCCTCGCCGGAGCGATCCTCGTCGTCGTCGGCGCTGCCCGGGCCAACGCGCGCACGCGCGCTCGCGCCGCTGCCGCGCTCGATTGACCGCGACTCATCGAGATGGTTGATTCCCCGACCCCGCGCACCCGGCGCCGCGGTTTCGCGGCGACGGATCGCGGGCGGGCGGGTCCGTTTCTGTCAATGGCGCTGCACGACCACCGGCTTCGCCGGCGGTGCCCGACGGCGGATGGGGGCGTTGCCCGTTCCGAGCAACGGGCTTCGCCCGTCGGTGCCCGAGGATCCCGCGACCCCGCGCACACGCGGCCGGGGAATCAACCATCTAGGGTGCGAGCGTGGACGTCGTCGGCCGCGTAAGCCGCAAGCTCTTCACGGCGGGAACCCTCGCGAAGGCGGGGATCGTGCGCCCGACGCGTCCCGACCGCCTCGCTCGCGTCGCGGTCGCGCTGCGCCGCCTCGGGCCCACGCCGGCCGCCGGCTACACGGCGAGCGCGAGCCGGTTCCCCGACGCGACGGCGATCGTCGACGACCGCGGGACGCTCACCTTCGGCGAGGTCCACCGGCGCACGAACGCGCTCGCCGCCGCGCTCGCCGCACGCGGCATCCGCGAGGGCGACGGCGTGGCGATCATGTGCCGCAACCACCGGGGCTTCGTCGAGGCGACGGTCGCCTGCTCGAAGCTCGGCGCGCACGCGCTCTACCTGAACACCGCCTTCGCCGGCCCGCAGATCACCGAGGTCGTCGAGCGCGAGGGGCCGGTCGCGCTCGTCTACGACGACGAGTTCGAGAACCTCGTCCACGACGCCGGCGAGGGCCGGCAGCGCTTCATCGGCTGGCACGCGGGCCCCGGGCGCCCCGAGCACCCGCTGCTCGAGGAGCTCATCGCCGACGGCGATCCCGCCGGCGTGGGACCGCCGGCCGAGCGCGGACGCGTCGTGATCCTCACGAGCGGGACGACCGGGAGCCCGAAGGGGGCGCAGCGCCGCCAGCCCGAGTCGCTCGACCCGGCCGCCGCGCTGCTCTCGATGATCCCGCTGCGTGCTCGCGAGCCGACGATGATCGCCGCGCCGATGTTCCACTCGTGGGGCTTTGCGCACTTCACGCTCGGCATGGCGCTCTCGTCGACGCTCGTGCTGCGCCGGCGCTTCGACCCCGAGGGGACGCTGAGCGCCATCGCCCAGCACCGCTGCAAGGCGCTCGTGGGCGTCCCGGTCATGCTCCAGCGGATCCTCGAGCTGCCCGCGGACGCGCTCGAGCGCTACGACCTCAGCTGCCTGC
>DATNGY010000315.1:0-3326 GCA_035605735.1 Solirubrobacteraceae bacterium | reverse complement strand
CGAGAACCTCGAGGTCGATCGGCCGCGCCGGCTCGTGCAGAGCTTCAACGCGCTCTGGAGCGACGACGTCCGCGAGGCCGGAACCTCGCGCGTGACGTGGGAGATCGAGCCCGTGGGCGACTCGTGCCGGCTGACCGTCCTCCACGATCAGCTGCCCGAGGACGCCAACCCCGAGCTGTACGGCGGCTGGCCGATGATCCTCTCGGGCCTGAAGACGCTGCTCGAGACGGGCGAGAACCTCACGACCCCCGGCTCGCTCATTTACGCGCAGGCCGGAGAGCCGGCCGGCTGACCGCGGTCGCGGCCCTCAGCGCATCGCGCGCTCGACGTCGGCGCGCGCGGGCAGACCGCCGCGCGCGCCGTCGCGCGTGACGCTGAGGGCCGCCGCGGCAGCGGCGAAGCGCGCGGCTTCCACGAGCTCGGCGCCGCGGTCGAGCGCGTCGGCGAGGGCGCCGCAGAAGGCGTCGCCCGCGCCGGTCGTGTCGACGACCGGCACCGCGAGCGCGCTCACCGCCTCGGCGCCCGAGCCCTCGACGACGAGCGCGCCGGCGGCTCCCAGCGTCACCACGACGGCGGGCAGCCCGAGCCGCGTCGCAGCCTCGGCCGGCGGCCCCGGCCCGGCGAGCTGCGCGAGCTCGCCGCGGTTGGGGACGAGGACGTCGGGTCGGCCGGCGAGCTCGCGCGCGGGCGCCGGGTTCACGACCAGGCGCGCTGCGGCCGCGGCGGCCGCGGCCGCGACCGCCGCCCGCGGGATCTCGTGCTGCAGGAGCACGACGCCCGCCGAGGCGAGGAGCTCGCCCGCCGCCTCGACGTCCTCCGCGCCGACGCGTCCGTTCGCCCCCGGCGAGACGATGATCGCGTTCTCGCCGCCCTCCTCGACGCCGATCAGCGCCACGCCGCTCGGCGCCTCATCGTCGGCTCGCAAGTGCGCGACGTCGACGCCCTCGGCCTCGAGGTCGTCGCGCAGTCGCCGGCCCGCCGCGTCGGCGCCGACGCGCCCGACGAATCCCACCGCGGACCCGAGGCGCGCGGCCGCGACGGCCTGGTTGGCGCCCTTCCCGCCGGGCAGCTCGCGCCGGTCGCCGCCGATGACGGTCTCCCCCGGCCGAGGGAGCCGCGGCACGCCGACGACGACGTCGAGGTTGACGGAGCCGACGACCGCGATCACAGCGCCGCGAGCGCGTCCACCACGAGGTCCCAGAAGCGCGCGACGTCGAGGTCCATGGCCACGCGCGCGTTCGGCGGCTCGCCGAGGCGCCCGTGGAGGTCGACGACCGTCGCGCCCCGGGTCAGGCGGCCGTCGGTCTCGACCGCCACGAACGCGTCGACGCAGCGCACGAGCGACGGGTCGAGGGCGGCCGCGAGCGCGCAGGGGTCGTGCACCGGCGGCCCCGGGAAGCCGAAGACGTCGCGGTAGGTGGCGGCGAAGAAGCCCAGCCAGCCGAGCACGGCCTCGGCCACCGGCGTGCCGAGGGCGCCGATTCGCGCGAGGACGTCGGGCGTCGCCAGCGCCTGGTGGGTGAGGTCGAGGCCGACCATCGTCACCGGTACGCCGCGCGCGAAGACGAGCGCCGCCGCCTCGGGGTCGACGAGCGCGTTGAACTCCGCGAGCGGGCGCGCGTTGCCGCGCCCGGTCGAGCCGCCCATCCACACGAGCTCCCCCACGGCCTCGGGCGCGTGCTCGAGCAGCGCGGCGACGTTGGTGAGCGGGCCGGTGGCCACGAGCGTCGCCGGCCCGGAGGCGGCGAGGAGCTCGACCGCGGGACGCGGGTCCAGCGCGACCGCCGGTTCGGGGAGCTCCGCGCCGTCGAGGCCGCTCTCCCCGTGGACGTCGAGCGCCGTGAGCAGCTCGCCCCGGCGGGGTCCGGCCGCGCCCGCGGCGATCGGGACGTCGTCGAGGCCCGCGAGCGTCGCCACGCGCCGGGCATTGAGCGTCGTCTTGCCGAGCTCCGCGTTGCCCGCGACCGTCGTGATCGCGCGCAGGTCCGCCTCGGGGTGACCGGCCGCGACGAGGATCGCAATGGCGTCGTCGTGGCCCGGGTCGCAGTCGAGGAGGATCGGCGTCACGCGATGAGGCGGTCCGTGGACGCGTGCGCATGGGGACGCCGGATCGTCGGGCGCCGACGGGCGAGGCCCGTTGGTCGGACCGGGCGCCGCCCGCATCCGCAACGGATGGTGGTGCCGTCGACAGGGATCGCGGGTGGCGATCCGGCGCCGCGAGGCCGCGTCATCCGCGCGTGCGGGTCACGGACCGCCTCATCGGGGCAGCAGCGGCGACGAGAGGTCGGCGGCGAGCCCGCGCGGCGCGGCCAGCCCCTCGAGCATCGCCGCGGTGTCGGCGATCGCCACGCCCGTGAGGTGCTCGTCGCGCCCGGCGAAGTCGTCGACGATCGCCTGCAGCGCCGCGCGGTAGGCGGCGCCGTCGCCGGCCGCGAGCGCGGCGATCGCGTCGGCCGCGCGGCCGAACGCGGGCGAGCCCGCGCGCATCGCCTCCGCGCGCCGGGCGGCCTCGTCGTCGTCGCCGAGCACGAGCGCGGCGACGGCGAGCGCGTAGGCGGCCGGCGGCGAGAGGTCGTCGGCGTCGGGGATCTGCGCGCGCACGTAAGCGGCCGCCTCGCCGGCGTCGCCCGCGAGCACGGCGGCCTTGAGCATCCCCTCCAGGCGCCCGAAGCTCGCCGGCGGCGCGACCTCCCACGACGCGCGGTACAGCGACGCGGCCTCCTCGTAGGCCAGCCGCGCGGGCTCGTGCTCGCCGCGCAGGGCCGCGCGGTGGCCGTCGCCCTCGGAGGCGATCGCGCGGAGCATCAGCTCCTGATGCGCGCCCTCCGGCACGGTCACACCGGCACCACCGCGTTGCGCTTCCACGGCCGCTCGACCACCTTCCCCGCGGCCATCTCGAGCGCCCGGCAGATGACCGGACGCGTCTCGCGCGGGTCGATGACGTCGTCGATCATCCCGTTCCGCGCGGCGACGTAGACGTCGATGATCCGGCGGTAGGCCTCGATCAGCTCGGCCTTCCTGGCGGCGGGGTCGGCGGCCGCCTCGACCTCGCGGCGCATGACGATCTCGACCGCGCCCTCGGCCCCCATCACGCTGATCTCCGCGCTCGGCCACGCGACGATGAGGTCGGGCTCGTAGGCGCGGCCGTTCATGACGTAGTAGCCCGCGCCGTAGGCCTTGCGCAGCACGACCGTGATCTTCGGCACCGTCGCGTTGGCCACCGCGTGGAGCATCTTCGCGCCGTGGCGGATGATGCCCGCGGCCTCCACCTTGGTGCCGACCATGAAGCCCGGGACGTCCTGCAGGAACACCAGCGGGATTCCGAA
>DATNGY010000314.1:0-3168 GCA_035605735.1 Solirubrobacteraceae bacterium | reverse complement strand
CGCGCGTCGAGCGCGATGGCGGCTGGCCCATGCCGTACCTGCGCGACGAGGGCCAGGACGTCGCCCGCGCGTACGGTGCGCAGACGACGCCCGACGTCTTCGTCGTCGGGGCCGACGGCCGCGTGGCCTACCGCGGCGCGCCCGACGCCGACCACGACGATCCGGCCCAGGACGCCGCCTGGTTGCGGGCCGCGCTCGAGGCCGTCCTCGGCGGCCGCGCGCCCGACCCGGCCGAGACCAGGCCCGTCGGGTGCTCGATCAAGTGGCGCTGAGCCCGACCACCCCGGCGGCGGCGCTCGCGAGCCCGGCGACGAGGACGCAGGCGAGCAGCAGCGGCTGGTAGCGGGCCTCGTGCAGGCGCGCGAACGCCCGCGACCCCGCGGCGTGCCCGGCGACGACGCAGGCCAGGCCCGCGACGAGCGCCCACGGACTCACGTCGACGCCGCCGGCCACGACGGGCGCGAGCACGACCGCGCCGATGAGGCCGAGCCCCAGGAACGCGGCGCTCAGCGAGTCGCGCACCTCGGCCGGGCGCAGCCCGCGCCGCGCGAGCCAGAGCGCGATCGGCGGCCCGGTGACGCCGGCCGACGTCGCCAGCGTGCCCGACGCGAACCCGAGCGCGAGACGTGCCCGCGGGTCGCCGGGCGCGGCGTTCGGGCTCGGGCGCACCGCGAGCTGCACGACCACGGCGCCCACGACGGCGAGGCCTACGCCGAGCTGAAGCGCGGGCTTGGGCAGCGCGCGCAGGACGACCACGCCGATGGCCGCGCCCGGCGCCGCGGCGGCGAGCATCGGCCCCACCTCTCCCCAGGCCACGCGCGGGCGGCGGCGCTCGCCGGCGAGCACGAGGAGGTTGAGCGCGATGCCGAGCGCGGTGAGCACGGCCACGGCGGGCACGGGGTCGAGCAGCGCGAAGAGGACGGGCCCGAGGACGAGCGCGAAGCCGATTCCCGTCGTCGCCTGGATCGCCGCCGCGACGAAGGCCGACACCGCGAGCAGCGCCATCGCCTCAGCGTCCCACGTGGACGCCGAGCCTCGCCGGGAGCCCCGCCGCCCACCGGGTCATCGGGTCGACGGGGCGCCCGGCGTCCTCGCGGTCCTCGGCGCGGCGGAACGCCGCGCGGATCGCGGTGCCGCCGAGCCAGCGCAGCGGCTCCGGCGGCACGCGCGTGGGCGACGGATCGACGAGGGCCAGGCGCGTCAGCTCGTCGCGGCGGTCGAGCGCGAGGGCCGCGAGCACGCGGCCGGCGAGGTGCGTGGGTCCGACGCCGTTGCCGGTGAAGCCGGCCGCGAAGAACGCGCGGTCACCGGGGAGCGCGCCGATCTGCGGCAGATGATCGGGGCTGACGTCGATCGGGCCGCCCCAGGCATGCTCGATCCGGACCCCGGCCGCGGCGGGAAAGAAGCGCTCGAGCCGCCGAGCGGCCTCGGCGGCGACGGCGGCGTCGACCTCGACGCGCCGGCGCAGCCGGGCGCCGTAGGCCATCCGTCCACCGGCCCAGCCGAAGGCGATCCGGTCGTCGCGGGTCGGGCGCAGGTAGTGCAGCAGCGGTCGCCCGTCGGAGACCGCCTCGCGGCCGCTCCAGCCCGCCGAGGCGAGGACCGCGGGCACCGGCTCGGTGAGGACGATGTGGCTCGAGGCGACCGTGAAGCGATCGCGCAGTGGACCGAACGCCGCGGCCGCCGCGTTCACCGCGACGACGGCCGCGCCGGCGCGGACGCGGCCGGCCGCGGTCTCGGCAACAACCGGCGCCCGCGCGCCGCCGGTCCGCAGGGCGCGCACGCGGGCGCCCTCGTAGATCCGAGCGCCGCGCCCCGCGGCGCGCTCGGCGAGCCCGAGCGCGAGGCGCGCGGGCTGCACGGTCGCCGAGCCGGGCAGCAGCGCTCCGCCGCGCACTACGGGGCTGTCGAAGCGCGCGCGCACGGCCTCCGCGTCGAGAGCGACCATCTCCGCGCCGGCGCCGGCGCGCGCGCAAGCCGTCACCGCGGCGTCCCAGCGGCAGTCCTGCGAGGGCCCGGTCGAGACGACGAGGTGCCCGACGGGCGCGAACCACGCGTCGACGCCCTCGGCCGCGCAGAAGCGCCCGATCGCGCGCACCGAGTCCGCCGCGGCGCGGCACAGCGCGAGCGCGGAGCGCTCGCCGTGGCGCTCGACCAGGCGCGGCAGCGACTCCCAGAGCGCGTCGACGAAGCCGCCGTTGCGACCCGAGGGCCCGAAGCCGCAGCGCTCGGCCTCGAGCACGACGACGCGGGCCGACGGCTCGGCCGCGAGTACGTGCCAGGCCGTCCACAGCCCGGCGTAGCCGCCGCCGACGACGACGACGTCGGCGTCCACGTCGCCCGCAAGCGGCGGGCGCGGCGGCGGCGGCCCGGCCTCGGCCAGCCACCAGCCGTGGGCGTCGTGCGTCACGCCGCAACCTCGAGTCGGGACCGCGGCGGTGAGGACCCGGCAGGCCTCAGGCGAGCTCCCGCTTGAGGACCTTGCCCGTCGCGTTGCGCGGCAGCTCGTCGAGGAAGACGACCTCGCGCGGCACCTTGTAGCGCGCGAGGTTCGCCTTGACGTAGTCCTTGAGCTCGTCCTCGCCGGGCGCGGCGCCGCCCCGGACCGTGACCACGAACGCCTTCAGGCGCTGGCCGAACTCGTCGTCCTCGACCCCGACGACCGCGACGTCCTCGACGGCGTCGTGGCGCGCGAGGAGGTCCTCGACCTCGCGCGGGAAGACGTTCTCGCCGCCGGAGACGATCATCTCGTCGTCGCGGCCGTCGATGAACAGGCGCCCGGCCTCGTCGAGGTGGCCGACGTCGCCCGAGCAGAGCAGGCCCTCGAGGACCTGCTTGCCGCCGCCGCCCGTGTAGCCGTCGAACGCGAGCTCGTTGCCCACGAAGATCCGCCCCGTCGCACCCGGCGGCACGTCACGGCCCTCGTCGTCGACGATCCGCACGACCGTGCCCCGCGGCGGGCGGCCCGCGGTGCCGGGGGCGGCGCGCAGGTCGGCCGGCGTGGCGATCGTCGCCCACGCGCCCTCGGTCGAGCAGTAGAGGTTGTAGAGGACGTCGCCGAACGCGTCCATGACCTTCGTCGCGAGCTCGCCCGGGAGCGCGGAGCCGCTGGCGGCGATGATCCGCAGCTTGCTCAGGTCGTACTTCCCGATGACCTCGGGGCCGAGC
>DATNGY010000313.1:0-4594 GCA_035605735.1 Solirubrobacteraceae bacterium | reverse complement strand
GGATCCCTGGGTGTCGCGCGTCGCGGGCGGGCGGGGCCGGCGGGCGCCCTGGCGGCCTCGGGATCGCCCAGGCCTCAGCGTCATCGCGACGCTCGGCTGGTCTCAGCGTGTTCTCAGGTGCGCGAGGCGATGATTGGTGAGGTGCGGGTGCTGGTGGTCGAGGACGATGTTCGGATGGCGGTGGCGGTTCGCCGCGGCCTGCGGGCGGAGGGCTTTGTCGCGGACCTCGCCGCGCGCGGGATGGAGGCGCTTGGGATGGCGCTGGCGACGGAGTACGACGCGATCGTGCTGGACGTGCTGCTGCCCGACCTTGACGGGTTCGCGGTCTGCCGGCGTTTGCGGGCGGATCGCGTGTGGGCGCCGGTGATCATGCTCACGGCCCGGGATGCCGTGCGTGACCGCGTGTGCGGGCTCGAGGCCGGCGCCGATGACTACATGGTCAAGCCGTTTTCCCTGCTCGAGCTGGTGGCGAGGCTGCGGGCGCTGACGCGGCGGGCGCCGATCGAGCGTCCGGCGGTGCTCGAGGTTGGCAGTCTTCGGCTTGACCCGACGACCCGTGAGGTGTGGCGCGGCGCGACCGAGGTCGAGTTGTCGGCGCGCGAGTTCGGCTTGCTGGAGACCTTCATGCGTCACCCCGGTCAGGTGTTCACGCAGATGCAGCTGCTGGAGGCGGCGTGGGATCTGGGTTACCGGCAGCGATCCAACGTCGTCGAGGTCTACGTGCGCTATCTGCGCGAGAAGGTCGACCGCCCGTTTGGGGCGGCCGGCATCGAGACGGTGCGCGGCGTGGGCTACCGCCTGCGCCGCGACGGCGGCGGATGACGCGGCTGCCGATCCGGTTCCGGCTGACCGCCGCCTTTGCGCTCGCGACGGCGCTGGTGTTGGCCGGGGCTGGGGTGTTCGTGTACGTGCGGCTGCGGGCCGATCTCGACGACGCGCTCCGCGACGCGCTGCGCGTGCGGGCGCGCGCCTTCGTGGCGGGCCGCTCGGCGGGCACCGGCGACTCCAACGAGGGCTTTGCCCAACTGCTCGCGAGCGGTCGCGTGGTTCGGGCCGCCGGGCCGGTCCGTCGGCAGCCGCTGACGCGCGCCGAGCTGCGGCGCGCGGCGCGGGATGCGGTGCTCGTCGATCGTCGTGTGCCGGAGGTCGAGGGCCAGGCGCGGATCCTGGCTGAGCCGACGCCCGGTCGGTCGCGTACGGCGGTGGTGTTGGTGGGTCAGTCGCTGCAGGATCGCGACGAGGCGCTCGCCAGCGTCGTTGCATCGTTTGCGATCGGGATCCCGCTCGCGGTCTTGGCCGCGTCGCTGCTGGGCTTCGGCCTGGCAACCGCAGGCTTCGGGCCGGTGGAGACGATGCGCCGGCGGGCCTCGCGGATCTCGCTGCTCGACGACGGCGAGCGGCTGCCACTACCGGCCGCCCACGACGAGATCCGCCGGCTGGGCGAGACGCTGAACACGATGCTCGATCGCCTACGCGCGGCCTTCGAGCGCGAGCGCCGCTTCGTCGCCGACGCCAGCCACGAGCTGCGCACACCGGTAGCCGTGGTCAAAGCGGAGCTGGAGGCGGCGCTGCGCGTGGGAGACCACGGTCCCGAGACGCGCGAGGCGCTGCACGCCGCCGTCGAGGAGTGCGAGCACCTCGTGCAGCTCGCCGAGGACCTGCTCGTCCTGGCCCGGGCCGGCGATGGCCGGCTCCCCGTCCGCTGCGAGCCGCTGCACGCGCGGGCGCTCCTTCGGGACGTGCGCGAGCGCGCGCTCGTACGTGCCGCGGCGCGGGGTCGGACGATCACGCTCGACGCGCCCGAGCGGCTAGCCGTGGACGCCGATCCCCTGCGCGTGCGGCAGGCCCTCGGCAACCTCGTCGACAACGCGCTGCGCCACGGCGAGGGGGCGATCACGCTGCGCGCCCGCGAGGCTCCCGGCGGCGTGGAGCTCGATGTCGGCGACGAGGGGCTCGGCTTCCCGGTTGAGCTCGGCGACCGGGCGTTCGAGCGCTTCAACCGTGGCGCCCGCGCGCGCAACGAGCGCGGAGCCGGCCTCGGCCTCGCGATCGTGCGGGCGATCGCCGAGGCCCACGGAGGGCACGCGGCGATCGTTCCCGGCGCCGAGACGACCGTGCGGGTATGGCTGCCCGCAAACTTAGCCGTGGCTCAGCGCGCTATCAGCGCCGCCGGCGACGCTGCCGGGTGACCGTCAACCCGACGCACTGGAGGTTCCCCATGACACGCAGAACGAAGGCGGTGCTGGTCGCCGCCGGCGTGCTCGCCGCGCTCGGCGGGGGCGGCGTTGCAATCGCCGGCGCGAGCGGCGACGAACGCGACCGGCCGATCAACGGGAGGGCACTCGAGCGCGCCCGCTCGGTCGCGCTGGACCGCGTGGGCGGTGGTCGCGTCACCGGCACGGAGATCGGCGATGAAGAGGGCGCCTTCGAGGTCGAGATCACGCGCGCAGACGGCACCTCTGTGGACGTTCACCTCGACTCGAGGTTCTCGGTCATCGACGTCTCGCCCGACGGCCCAGCCGATCACGGCGACTCACATGGCAACTGACCCGCACGATCGGGTCGCAGGCAGCGCAGCCATCGATCCCGCTGTCACCGGCGACGCCGTTGCGGGTCGCCAAGACCCCCCACCCGATCCACGCGAGGAGCGGCGACGATGACCAATCGAACCCTGAACCGCAAGCTGGCCGCGGCTGCGCTCGGCGCCCTAGGCGCGGCGCTGCTCGTGGCCGCCGCAACGGCAGCGAATGCGCGGACGCCGAGCCACGGCTCGGGGCTGCCTCGGGGCAGCGAGCCGGTCAAGCTCGACCCCGCTGACTTCAGCGCCAACATCGACAACCGCCGCTGGCCGATGACCGTTGGCAGTCGTTGGGTCTATCGGGTCACGGACCTTTCGGACGGCTCGACCAAGCGCGACGTGATCACCGTCACCCGTCGCACGAAGATGATCGCCGACGGCATCCGCGCCCGAGTGATCCACGACGTCGTCCGCGACCACGGCAAGCCGACCGAGGTGACCGACGAATGGTACGCCCAGGACTCCAAGGGCAACGTCTGGTACTTCGGCGAACACACGACCGCCTACGAGCACGGCAAGCCGACAGACAACGGCTCCTGGGAGGCCGGGGTCGATGGGGCCATGCCCGGAATCGCGCTACCGGCCAGGCCCAAGGTGGGCCTGACCTACCGCGAGGAGTACTCCAGGGGCGTGGCCGAAGATCAGTCACGCGTCCTCGCGCTCGACGCCCAAGCGCAAGTGCACGCCGGCCACTTCAAGCGCGCCCTCATGACCGAGGACTTCTCCCCGATCGAGCCCAATGTGTCCGAGCTCAAGTTCTACGCCAAGGGCAGCGGACAGGCCGTGCTCGCGATCGACGTCTCCGGAGGATCCGACCGCGAGGAACTCATCAAGTACACGCACTGACGCTCAACTCATCCACCGGATCCGCGCTCGCGGCGCCTCCAACCGAGTGCGCGGTTGGGTGTTGCGCCCTACTGACCATTCGCCCCGGGGGAAGAGGCCGCCACCGGCGATCGTCGGACCGGCGCCCTCAGCGCGGCTCGATCTCGAGCAGGCGGTCGCCGGCCGGGGCGTGGTCGACCTGGAGCGTGACGTGGTCGATGCCGAAGCGCTCGGCGGCGACGCGCTGGAGGCGCCGGCGGACCTCGTGGCAGTCGTCGCCCGGGCGGACGAGGACGTGCGCGGCGAGCGCCGGGAAGCCCGAGGTGACCTCCCAGACGTGCAGGTCGTGGACCTCGATCACTCCGGGCTCGCGGGCGAGCGCGCTGCCGATCGCTTCGGCGTCGACGCCCTCGGGCGCGGCCTCGAGCAGGACGCGGCCGGCGTCGCGGAGCAGGCGCCAGCCCGAGCGCAGCATGAGGGCGGCCACCGCGAGCGCCGCGATCGCGTCGGCGCGGTCGAAGCCCGCGACGAGGACGACGAGCCCAGCCGTCGCCGCGGCCAGCGACGCATAGAGGTCGGTCATGACGTGAACGCGCGCGCCCTCGACGTTGAGGCTGCGGCGCTCGGCCCGGCCGAGGGCTCCCGCCGCGGCGACGTTGACCCCAGCCCCGAGGAGGCCGGTGGCGAGCACGAACGCGCCGTCGACCTCGGGCGGCGCGCCGAGCCGCCGCAGGCCCTCGACCGCGATGACGCCCGCGAGCACGAGCAGGATCGCGCCGTTGGCCTGGGCCGAGAGGATCTCCGCGCGCCCGAGGCCGAAGGTGAAGTTGCCGCGGGCGGGACGGGCCGCGAGCCGCGCCGCCCACAGCGCGAGGGCGATGGCCGCCGCGTCGGTGAGCATGTGCGCGGCGTCGGAGAGGACCGCGAGCGAGTCGGCGACGATCCCGACCACGACCTCGACGACCATGAACCCGAGGATCAGCGCGAGCGCGACGCCCAGCCAGCGGCGGTCGGCCGCCGGGGAGACGGCGTGCGCGTGGGCATGGCCGGGGTGGTCGTGGGCCACCGAGCCAGCATAGGCGGGTGACGCGCCTTGCCTACGAGGCGAGACGCACGAGCCGAGTGTCACAAACTTGTTACAAGCTCGCGCGGTCCGCTAGGGTTCGAGCCCCGCGAAGCTCTTCTCCCACA
>DATNGY010000312.1:0-11675 GCA_035605735.1 Solirubrobacteraceae bacterium | reverse complement strand
TCCCCGACGAGCCGGTCGCGCGCGGCGGGCGCGTGCGCCGGTTCCTCGTCGGGAGCCTGCGCGCCGTCGCGGACGGCGTCCGCGACGCGGTGGCCCTCGTGCGCGCGCGCGACCCGCTCGTCATCCTCGGCTCGATCGGCTACCTCGCCTTCGACGCCGCCGCGCTCGCCGCGACCTTCGCGGCCTTCGGCGGCGGCCCGCCGCTCGGCGTCTTCCTGCTCGCCTACGTCCTCGGGCAGCTCGGCGGCCTGATCCCGGTGCCCGGCGGCCTGGGCGGGACGGACGGAGGGCTGGTCGGCGCCTTCGTCCTCTTCGGCACCCCGCTGTCGACTGCCACGGCGGCCGTGCTCGCCTACCGATCGTTCCAGCTCGGGCTGCCGGCGCTCCTGGGGACGGCCGCCTTCGTGCGCCTGCAGCGAACGCTCGCGCGGGCCGAGGCGCCGGCGGCGATGTGCGCCCCGCTGGCCGAGCCGCTGCCCGTCGTCCGGCTGTCGTCGGCCTGACCGGCGTCAGCCGCCGACGTACGCGCGCGCCTCCCGCGCGAGCTCGACCCAGCGCGCCGCGTCGGGCCGGGCCAAGTGGATCCACTCTCGCATGCGCCGCTCGCCGATCTGGAAGACCTCGGCCTCTGCCGCCGCCACGAGCTCGGCGCAGCGGTCGGCGGGGAGCTTCACGACGAGCCCGCCCCGGACGAGCATCGCGAAGATGCTGCGGCCGGTGCGCAGGCCGGGGTTGGAGCCGAAGCCCGTGCCCTCCTCGACGTCGGGCTCGGGCAGCAGCGCGTTCGCGACCGCATCGAAGGCTTCCTCCGGGGTCGCGGTCGAGGGCATGCGACCGTAGGATCGCAGCCCGTCAGCCGGCGGCGAGGAAGGCGGTGATGCGCTCGAGCGCCAGCTGCGGGCGCTCCTCGGGGAGGAAGTGGCCGCACCCCGGCACGAGCTCGAGCTCCATCCGCGGCGCGTGCGGGTCCCAGCCGGGCAGGTACGCCGTCGGCACGTAGAAGTCCTCGGCGCCGAAGACGAGCAGGGTCGGGACCTCGAGGCGCGCCGCGGCATGCCGGCGGCGCACGAAGACCTCGGTGGCCGAGCGCAGGTAGCTGCGGTACAGCTCCGACGAGGCGCGTGCGCGCGCCGGCTCGGCCAGCCGCCGCGCGTAGATCGCGGCGTCGGCGTCGGAGAAGACGTCGCGGCGACCGCCGAGGCGGATGAACCAGGGGACGAAGCGGGGATCGGCGACCAGGCGCGGGCCCAGCGGGCTCGCGATCGTCGCGACGTACCACGTTCGCCAGAGCGAGGCGAGCATCGCCGGCGTGACGGACCCCCACGGGTGCGGCGCGTCGAAGACGAGGATGCGCTCGAAGCGCTCCGGATGCGCCAGGCCGAGCAGGAACGCCGTGAAGCCGCCCCAGTCGTGGCCGACGAGCCGCACGCGGTCCAGGCCGAGCGCGTCGAGGAGGGCGATCGCGTCGCCCGCGAACGTCTGCGGGTCATACCCCTGCCCGGGCGCGTCCGTCCAGCCGAATCCGCGCAGGTCGGGCGCGACGAGCCGGTTGGAGCCGGCCAGGGCGCCGAGGACGTGGCGCCACAAGTACCAGTGCTGCGGCCAGCCGTGGAGGAGCAACACCGGGTCGCCGTCGCCCGCCTCGGCGACGTGGACCCGCAGCGAGGTCGCAACGTCGACGAAGCGATGCTCGACTCCCGGGACGGAGGGAAAGTCGTCCACGGCCACAAACGTACCCCCTCAGCCGCGGCGGAACTTGGCGACGGCTGAGCCTGCGGGCTTGCGCAACGGTCCGCGCGAGTGGACCTCCGTAGCACGCTCCTACACTGGCAACGTGACGCCGGAGGAGCTCGCCAACCTCGCGCATCTGCGCCGCGCCCGCGATCTGATGGACCGCGAGTACGCGCGCCCGCTCGACGTCGCCGCGCTCGCACGCGCTGCGCTGATGTCGACCGCACACTTCTCGCGGCAGTTCTGCGCGACGTACGGAGAGACGCCCTACGCCTACCTGATGACGCGGCGCATCGAGCGGGCGAAGGCGCTGTTGCGCCGCGACGACCTGTCGGTCACCGAGGTCTGCATGGCGGTCGGGTGTACGTCGCTCGGCTCGTTCAGCGCACGCTTCACCCAGCTGGTGGGCGAGACGCCGACGGCCTATCGGGCCCGTGACCACAGCGCGCTCGCGAGCGTGCCGGGCTGCGTCGCCAAGGACCTCACCCGCCCGAGCCGCAAGCCGAGCAGGATCGGAGAAGCGCGCGGGGCGCCGGCTCCCTAGCGTGGGGGTCGACGTGACCCACGACTTCAGGAGTGACCCATGACCGGCTCTTCCACCCAGGGAATCAAGACCGTGCTGCATCCGGTGTCCGACCTGGCGACGGCCAAGCCGGTGTACGCCGCCCTGCTCGGCGGACCGCCGCAGACCGACGAGTCCTACTACGTCGGCTTCGAGACCGAGGGCCAGCACATCGGGCTGGTGCCGGGCGGTGGACCGCAGGGCATGACCTCGCCGGTGGCGTACTGGCACGTGCCGGATCTCGAGGCGAAGCTGGCCGAGGTGACCGCCGCGGGTGCCACCGTCAAGGAGCCCGCGCACGACGTCGGTGGCGGCCGGCTGGTCGCCACCGTCACAGACCCCGATGGGAACGTCCTCGGGCTGCTCGAGGACCGATGAGTGCCGACCACCGCTCCCGCGCTCGGCGTCGTCGCGACACCGAGCATCGGCTCACCCACGACATCGATGTCTGATGGTGGCCACCCCGTACCGCTGGTTCCGTGTCTCCCCGCACCGCGTCCAGGCCTGGCGCGAGGTGAACGAGCTGCCCGCGCGCGAGCTGATGCGCGACCGCCGCGCGTTGATCTGACAACCTCGGCGCCGAGGCCGCGTGGCCGGGGCCGAGCCGCGGCCGACGCGAGCAAGCCGAGCAGGATCGGAGAAGCGCGCGGGGCGCCGGCTCCCTAGCGTTGGGGGCATGGATCTCACTGTTGCCCGGTGCTTCGTCCAAGTCCATGATCCCGACCTCGCACTGACCTTCTACCGCGACGCACTCGGCCTGGAGCTGCGCAACGACGTCGCCCGCGAAGGCTTCCGCTGGATCACCGTCGGCGCCGCCGACCAGCCGGGCGTCGAGATCGTCCTGACGAACTACGTGCACGGCAGCCCCGCCGACGGCGACGCGGTCGCCGCCCTCCTCGCCAAGGGCGCCCTGAACGGCGTCCACTTCCACGCCGACGACCTCGACGCCACCTTCGAGAAGCTGCGCGCCTCGGGCGCCGAGATCGTGCAGGAGCCGACCGAGCAGCCGTGGGGCACGCGCGACTGTGCCCTGCGCGACCCGTCCGGCAATCTGGTGCGCATCGACCAGCCGCCCGCCGCGTAGTCGTCACACGGCCGACGAAGACACACGTCCCACCCGAACCCTCGCGTACCAGGCCGAGGGTTCGAGTAAGACGCATCAAGTGGAGACGGCGGGAATCGAACCCGCGTCCGCGATCGCGCATGAGGTGGCGTCTACGAGCGTAGCCGGCGCTCTGTTCTCGTCCCGGAGTCGCCTCGCCGGCGGGGTTCTCCGGGACCAGCCCCCTGGTGATGTCCCCGGTTCGGCGAGGGCGGACCTCCCCGGGTAGAGCCGGCATCTGATCCCGGTGGTCCCCGCGGCCGGCAGGCGGGGGCCGAGAGCTCACGGCTTAGCTAGGTGCTAAGCGGCGAGCGCGAACTCGTGATTACGGTCCGCACGTATTGGTTTCCGGGTGTTTAACGAGGCCTCCCGGACCTCGACTCGCGACCACCCCTGCGAACCGACCACGTCGAAGCCTGTCGTCCCCAGGGGTCTATGTCAGGGCACATTCTAGCTGGAGATCGCGCCCTGCCATCATCGGGGCGGTCATGGCCGTCGCCTCCGACGCCCCCGCCCGCGCCGCTGACGCCGCCGTCGAGACCGTGCACCGCGTCACTCCGCTCGAGCTCTTCTTCGACCTCGTCTTCGTCTTCGCGCTGACGCAGATCACCGGTCTGATGAGCCGCGATCCGACGTGGGCCGGCCTCCTCCACGGCATGCTCGTGCTCGGCGTGATCTGGTGGGCATGGGAGGGCTTCGCCTGGTTGACGAACGCGATCGATCCCGACAGCGACCGCATCCGGCTCGTCGTCTTCGCCGCCATGGCCGCGATGCTCCTCGTGGCGCTGGCGACGCCCGGCGCGTTCGCGGACGACGCGTGGGTCTTCGCGGGCGCCTACCTCGCCGTCCGCCTCGTCCACATCGTGCTCTACGTGGCGGCCGCCCAGGACGCGGGCGTCCGCCGCGCGGTCCTGCGCCTCGCGCCCACGGCCGTGCTCACCCCCGCGCTCCTGCTCGCCGCCGCCGCGGCCCACGGCGCGGGGCGCACCGCACTCTGGTGCGCGGCGATCGCGCTCGACTACGGCTGGCTCGTCGCCTCCGGCGTGCGCGGCTGGCGCGTCCACGCGGGCCACTTCGCCGAGCGCCACGGGCTCATCGTCATCATCGCCCTCGGCGAGTCGATCGTCGCGATCGGCGTGGGCGCCGAGGGCATCGCGCTCGGGCTCGAGGTCGTGGTCGCCGCCGTTCTCGGGGTCGCCGTCGCGGCGGCCCTGTGGTGGGCGTACTTCGACGTCCTCGCCCCAGTCGCCGAGCGTCTGCTGCGCTCGCTCGACCCCGACGAGCAGGCGCGGATCGCGCGCGACTCCTACACCCTCCTCCACCTGCCAATGATCGCGGGCATCGTCCTGCTCGCGCTCGGCGTGAAGAAGACGCTCACCCACGTCGACGAGCCGCTCGACGTCGTCCCGGCGCTCGCGCTCTGCGGCGGCGCGGCGCTCTACCTCCTCGCCCTCGTCGCGTTCCGGCTGCGCAACCTGCGCACCCTGAATCGCCAGCGCCTGCTCGGGGCGCTCGCGCTCCTCGCGCTCGTGCCCGTCGCCACCGCGGTCGACGCGGTCGTCGCGCTCGCGCTCGTCGCGGCGGTCCTCGCGGCCGTCGTCGCCTACGAGGCCGTGCGCTTTCGCACCTGGCGCGCGCGCGTCAGGACCGCGGCCTGAGGTTGGGCCACGATCGCGAGTACCTGCGCCTCGTGCGCGCGAGCGCTACGTCGCCGGCGCCGATCCGACCGACCCCGACCTGTCGCCGCTGCTCGCGCCCGAGCTGCGCGGGCTCGCGCCTGCAGTTCTCTGCGTCGCCGAGTACGACGTCGTGCGCGCGCAGGGCCTGGCCTACGCCGAGCGCCTGCGAAGCGCCAGCGTCCCCGTGCGGGTCGTCGACGGACACGGGCTCGACCACGCGTTCCTCGCGTGGGGAACGTTCGCGCGCCGTCCCGCGGAGGCGATCGCCGAGCTCAGCGCGGCGGTCGGCGAGCTGCTCGGAACGTGAGACGACGCGGTCCCGGGCCGCTCGGGGTGCTCTCCGCCGTCGTCGGCTCCCGAAGGAGCGCCGACGGCCTCAGAGCGGCGGGCCTCGCAACCCCTGGGCCTCGCTCTCTGCGGCTCGGTTCCGCGTCACGGCCGACCGTATGGAGCGAGGCCGGCGGCGGTCAAGGAGCCGGCGCCGTCGAAGCCGCATCCTCCGCGGAAATCGCCAGCACGCGCACGCGCCGCCGCGTCAGCGGGTGAACGCGGTCGCTGACGCGGCGCATCCCGAGCTTGGCCGCGACGCGCAGCGACGCGACGTTGGCCGGGTAGACGATCGCGATGACGCGCGCGAGGGCGAGCGGCCCGAAGGCCTCGGCGAGCGCGGCGCGCGCGCCCTCGGTCGCTAGGCCGCGGCCCCAGACGGGGCGCGCGAGGCGCCAGCCGACCTCGACGGCGGGGAGCACGGCGGGCAGGAACGAGGGGATCGCGAGGCCGACGAAGCCGAGCGCGCGGTCGGGCTCGGCGCGCGCGGCGGCGCACCAGAGGCCGAAGCCATGCCGGTCCCAGTGCGCCGTGATGCTCTCGAGCTCGGCGTCGCTCTCGGCGCGCGTGAGCGGCCTTCCGTCGCCGACGAAGCGCCGGACCTCGGGGTCGGCGTTGAGCGCCGCGAACGGCTCGGCGTCGGCCGCCCGCCACGGCCGCAGGACGAGGCGCTCGGTTGTACGCACGTTGCGGGAATTGTGTCGCGGCGGGCTTGACGCGCTCACGGTTCGAACCGTACGTTCCTCGAAGACGCGGAACCGAGCCGTAGAGAGCGAGGCCATGGGATTGCGAGGCCCGCCGCTCTGAGACCGTCGAGTGCTCCTCACGGAGCAGATGACGGAGGAGAGCATCCCGAGCGACTCGGGACCGCGTCCCTTTCGTGCCGGGCCCTATCGTGCGGTCGATGAGCGCCGGCGCCACGGACCTGCAGGACGTCGCCTGGGACCTCGAGCCGCTCGTCGACGGCGGCGGGCCGGAGGGCGCCGACCGCTTCCTCGCCGACGCCGACGAGCGCGCTGCGCGCTTCGCCGAGCGCCACGCCGGCCGCGTGGGCGAGCTCGACGGGCCGGGGCTGGCCGAGGCCGTGGCCGAGCTCGAGGCGATCGGCGAGCTCGTCGGCCGCGCCGGGTCCTACGCGCACCTGCGCTTCTCGGTCGACACCGCCGACCCGGCCAACGGCGCGCTGCTCGCCCGCGTGCAGGAGCAGGCGACGGCGGTCGAGACGAAGCTCGTGTTCTTCGACCTCGAGTGGGCCGCGCTGGACGACGCGCGCGTCGACGAGCTGCTGGCGGCCGACGGACTCGACACCGCGCGCCATTACCTGCGCACGATCCGCCGCTACCGCCCGCACCTGCTCTCCGAGCCCGAGGAGCGGCTGCTGAGCGAGAAGGCCGTGACCGGGCGCGACGCCTGGGCGCGCCTCTTCAGCGAGCTGACGAGCGCGATCAAGGTCGAGCTCCCCGACGCGACCGGGCGGGCCGAATCCGTCGCCCTCGACGTCGCGCTGAGCCGCCTGCTGTCGGCCGACCGCGAGGTGCGGCGCACGAGCGCCGAGGCCGTGACCGCCGCGCTTGCGCCCGGGCTGCGCACGCGCGCCTACATCTTCAACACGCTGCTTCAGGACAAGGCCGTCGACGACCGCCTGCGCAGCTACCCGTCGTGGATCGCGAGCCGCAACCTCGCCAACGAGGCCAGCGACGAGTCGGTCGAGGCGCTCCTGGAGGCCGTGCGCGACAGCTACGACCTCCCTCGGCGCTGGTATCGCCTGAAGGCCGAGCTGCTCGGTCTCGACCGCCTCGCCGACTACGACCGCATGGCGGCCGTCGGCGGCGAGGACGTCGAGATCGCCTGGCCCGAGGCGACCGAGCTCGTGCTCGCCTCCTTCCAGGAGTTCTCGCCCGTGGTCGCCGACACCGCTCGCAGCTTCTTCGACGAGCGCTGGATCGACGCCCCCGTCCGCCCCGCCAAGCGCGGCGGGGCGTTCTGCGCCTACACGGTCCCGAGCGTCCACCCCTACGTGATGCTCAACTACACGAGCCGCCGGCGCGACGTACTGACGCTCGCCCACGAGCTCGGCCACGGCGTCCACGCGGCGCTGGCGCGCCCGCGCGGCGTCCTCGAGCAGCACACCCCGCTGACGCTCGCGGAGACCGCGTCGGTCTTCGGCGAGACGCTCGTCTTCCGGCGGCTGCTCGACGCCGCGCAGACGCCCGCTTCGCGCCTGTCGCTGCTGGCCGAGAACATCGAGGGCTCGATCGCCACCGTCTTCCGCCAGGCCGCGATGAACCGCTTCGAGGACCTCGTCCACACCGCCCGTCGCGAGGACGGCGAGCTGTCGGTCGAGGGCTTCGGCGACCTCTGGCAGCGGTCGCAGGAGGAGCTGCTCGGCGACGCCGTGGAGATCACGGCGGGCTACCGCGGCTGGTGGTCCTACGTCCCGCACTTCATCGGCACGCCGGGCTACGTCTACGCGTACGCCTACGGCCAGCTGCTCGCGCTCAGCGTCTACGGTCGCTACCTCGAGGAGGGCGAGGGCTTCGTCGACGCCTACCTCGAGATGCTCTCGGCGGGGGGCTCGCGGAGCCCGGAGGAGCTGGCCGCGATCGCGGGGCTCGACCTCACCGATCCGGGCTTCTGGCGCTCGGGGCTCGAGCTCGTGCGCGGCCAGCTCGAGGAGGCCGAGGCGGCCGCGGCGGCCGTCCGCGACGGCGACGGCGGCTAGCGCAACCTCCTGTACGTCAAGTCGCGCCCGCGCGGGAGCCGCTCGCGCGTGGCGCGCTGCTGACGGGCTGACGCCCCGCCATCCAGGGCGTGTCGCGGCGCTCGGGTGCCGGCGGCGCCGGCGATGGCGGCAGCGTGACGCGGCCCGGCTCGTCGGGCGTGCCCAGCTCGGCCGCGTCGATGGTGACCCCGGGCCGTGCGCGCGCGTCGGCCAGGATCGCGTCGAGCACGTCGCCCGCCTCCGCGAACGAGGCGGCCTTGACGGTCAGCTCGACGGTGGCTCGGACCTTCATCGGAACCTCCTCTTGACGCCTGCGGAGGTTCTACCCCAGCCGGCCGCGGAACGCGTCGGCGGCTCGTGAGTCCACGCGTCGCGGATAGGGTGCGCCGCCATGTCCAAGCCCCTCACTCGCCGCGAGGTCGTCGGCGGCGCCGCCGCCGGCGCCGCCCTCGTGACGCTGCGCGGCGCGCCCGCCCTCGCCCGCCGTCGCCGCCGGTCGGCCGAGGTCGTCGTCGTCGGCGCGGGCCTCTCGGGCCTGGCTGCGGCGCGGCGCCTGCACCGCGCGGGCGTCGACGTCGTCGTACTCGAGGCCCGCGACCGCGTCGGCGGGCGGACGTTGAACACGGCGATCGCGCCCCGGCGCATCACCGAGCTCGGCGGCGAGTACGTCGGCCCGACGCAGGAGCGCATCGTCGCGCTGGCGAACGCGGTCGGCGTCGGGACCTATCGCACCTACAACCGCGGCGCCAACGTCCAGATCACCGGCGGCGTGCGCTCGCTCTACCCCGCCGACCCCGGCCTCCCGACCGACCCAGCCATCGGCCCGGCGCTGCGCGTCGGCGGCGAGCTCGGCGAGCTCGCCCGGCAGGTTCCGGTCTCGGCCCCGTGGCGCTCGCGCCGCGCGCGCGAGTGGGACCGCCAGACGCTCGAGGACTTCATCCGCCCGCGCCTGACGACGCCGGGCTCGCGCGCGGGGTTCGAGGTGACGGTCCAGGCGATATGGGGCGCGGACGCGCGCGAGCTCTCGCTCCTGTACGCCCTCGCCTACACGGCCGGCGCCGGCGACGAGCGCAACCCCGGCAACTTCACGCGCCTCTTCACGACGCCCGGCGGAGCGCAGGAGCGGCGCTTCGTCGGCGGCTCGCAGCTCGTCTCCCAGCGCGTGGCCCGCGCGCTCGGCCGGCGCGTCCTGCACCGCGCGCCCGTGCGCCGGATCGCGCGCGACGGCGACGGCGCGCGGGTCGTCGGCGACGACCTCGTCGTCGAGGCGAACCGCGTGATCGTCGCCGTGCCGCCGGTGCTCGCCGCGCGCATCGGCTGGACGCCGGCGCTGCCCGCGGCCAAGCGCGCGATCCTGCGCGCGCTGACGCCGGGCACGCTCGTCAAGGCCGAGGCGATCTACCCGCGGCCGTTCTGGCGCGACGCGGGCCTCAGCGGGCAGGGGTTCAGCGACGTCGGGATCGCGCGCGTCCCATTCGACAACAGCCCGCCCGAGGGCGACCGCGGCGTGCTCTTCTCCTTCATCGGCGGCGCGCGCCACGCCCAGTGGGCGGCCCTGCGGCCGTCGGCGCGGCGGCGGCGGGTGCTCGAGGACTTCGCGCGGTTCGTCGGCGATCGGGCGCTGCGGCCCGACGAGTACCTCGAGCACGACTGGTCGGCCGAGCGCTGGTCGCGCGGCTGCCCGACCGGCCACCTCCGGCCCGGCGTCCTCACCCGCCACGGCCCGGCGCTGCGCGCCGCGACGGGCCGCGTGCACTGGGCCGGGACGGAGACCTCGGACTTCTGGCAGGGCTACATGGACGGGGCCGTGCGCGCGGGCGAGCGCGCGGCCGACGAGGTTCTCGTCGAGCTGCGCCGGCGCTGATCAGAGGCGCTCGCGCAGCGCCCGCTCCATGTCGCGGCGCTGCTCGCGGGCCTTGATGCTCTCGCGCTTGTCGAAGCGGTCCTTGCCGCGGGCGAGCGCGATCTCGACCTTGGCCCGCGGACCGTGGAAGTACAGGCGCGTGGGCACGAGCGTCAGCCCGCGCTCGTGCGTGCGCCCGACGAGGCGGTCGATCTCGCGCCGGTGGGCGAGGAGCTTGCGCGGGCGCTCGGGATCGTGGTTGGCGCGGCTGGCCGGACCGTAGGGCGGGATGTGGACGTGGTGCAGCCACAGCTCGCCGTCGTGGATCTGCGCGTAGCCGTCCTTGAGCTGCGCGGCGCCGTTGCGCAGCGACTTCACCTCCGTCCCGGTGAGCACGATCCCGCACTCGAGCCGGTCGAGGAGGTCGAAGCGGTACGACGCCGATCGGTTCGTCGCGACGTCGCCCGCCGCCGCCTTGCGCTTCTTGCCGCCCTTGGCCATGGCCGTTCGAATCTAGCGCGCCGTTCGAGGCGCCGCCGAAGCGGCGCCGCACCGAGGCGGCGGTCGCGGGTACAGCGCGTAGGCGAGGCCCTAACGTCAGCCGGGCACGCCCCGAAGGCTACTCCGGGATGCCAACGAGGTCGAGGTCGACGCGTCCGCGCGGAGCATCGACCGAGCGCACGGCCACGCGCAGCGGATCGCCCAGGCGGATCGCGCCGCCGGCGCGCGTCCCGACGAGGATCGTGCCCTCCTCGTTGAGCTCCCACCAGTCGCCGCGCAGGCGGCGGACGGGCAGCAGGCCCTCGAAGCCCTCGCCGAAGGTCACGAACGCGCCCGCGCCGATCAGTCCCGTGACCTCGCCGTCGTAGAGCGTCTCCCAGCCGCCCTCGTAGAGGTCGCGCTCGAGCAGGAAGCAGCGCGCGACGTCGTCGGCGTCGCGCTCGATGACCATCGCGTCGCGCTCGCGCGCGCTAGTCCACGCTCCGGCCTCGGCGAGCGCGCTCCGGCGCGGCGCGTCCTCGCCGCCGCCGACGACGCTCAGCAGCGCGCGGTGGCAGACGAGGTCGGGGTAGCGGCGGATCGGCGACGTGAAGTGGCAGTAGCTCGAGAGGTGCAGGCCGGCGTGGCCGAGGTTGGCGGGGTCGTAGCGGGCCTGCTTGAGCGCGCGCAGGACGAGCGCGGTGAGCGCGATCCGCCCGTGGCCCGTGCGCCGCACGTGCTGGTCGACGAGGACCGAGCACGCGGCGACGACCTCGGCCGCCTGCGACGGCGACAGCGGCTCGGGCACCGGCGGGGTGGCGACGTCGAGCGACGCGAGCTGGGCCACGAGCCGCTCGACGGCCGCGGGCTCGGGGCGCTCGTGGACGCGGTAGAGCGCGGGCACGCTTCGCTGCGCGAGCGTCGTCGCGACCGCCTCGTTGGCCGCGATCATGAGGTGCTCGACGAGCCGGTGAGATTCGGTCGGCGCCGACCCGACCGCGCCCGTCACGTGGCCCCGGCGGTCGAAGGCGAACTCGGGCTCGACGGACTCGACGGCGAGCGCGCCGGCGCGCTCGCGGCGCGCGGCGAGCGCCGCGGCCGCCGCGCGGGCGGCCTGCAGCGGTGCCGCCCACGGCTCGCGCGCCGGCTCCTCGCCCGCGAAGACCCGGTCGACGCGGTCGTAGTCCAGCCGCTCGTCGGAGCGGATGAGCGAGCGTCCGAAGGACGCC
>DATNGY010000311.1:0-2495 GCA_035605735.1 Solirubrobacteraceae bacterium | reverse complement strand
CACCGAAGGCGCGCCGCGACGCGCCTCGCGCGTCGTGAGGCGCAGGCGCGCGCCGGCGATCGCGCGGCCGGCGGCGTTGCGCAGCGTGCCGCGCACCGTCGGCTCGCCACCGAAGCCGACCGCGCCGGTCGAGCGCAGGACGCGGACGCGCCGGCGCTTGCCCTTGACGCGGCGCACGACGGTCGTGCGGAAGCCGGCGCTGAGGCGCGCGCCGTCGCTCGCCCCCGTCCCGTTGCCGGGACCGCGGGCGAGGATCGCGAAGGGCGCGGACGCGGTCTGGTTGCCGGCCGCGTCGGTCGCGCGGACGAGCAGCGCGTGGCGGCCGACGAGCTGCTTGGCGGCCGCGACGGTCCCGCGGGGCAGGTCCGGGCACGGCAGCGGCCGCCGGTAGTCGCAGACGTTGGGCGTGACCCCGACGACGACGGGCCGCGCCGGGTCGGTGACGTCGATGAGCTCGGCGCGGCGGATCCCGGTGTTGTCGCTCGCCGCAAAGCCGACGGCCTCGCCGCCCGTGCGCGCCCCGGACGCGAGCAGCCCTGCACCGCCGCTCAGCGCGAGCGCGGGCGGACTCGGGTCGTCGATCGTCACGGTCGAGCCGGTGAGGCGCACGCCGACGTTCGCGGTGGCCCCGAGCGAGCAGCCGCCGGGAGCCAGGGCCCAGCACCCCGCCTGCAGCGACATCGAGGTGGGCGCGGGGACGGCGAGCGCGAGCGGCGAGGCGCCGCGCGCGAGGACGAGCTTCGTCGCCGGCACGTCCTGGACCTGCTTGCCCCCGAAGCCGCCGAGATACCCGAGCCAGCGCCCCTCGCGGTCGTTCAGCGTCTTCTGGACGGCCGGGTCCCACTGGCCGGCGCCGAGCACGACGCTGTTGCCGAGGGTCACGATCGCGTCCGTGGTCGTCGACGGGGAGGCCGACCACTGCATCACGAGGCGCAGCTGGTAGTCGGCGATCGTCGTGCCCGCCGGCGCCTGGAAGCGCAGCGCCGCGGCGCTGCCGGCCGGGTACGCGTGGCCCGGCGCGAGCGCGACCCCCACGGGATCGCCCGGGCCCGCGCAGGACCCGTCGGTCTGGAAGCGCCCGTCGCCGGCCGGCGCGTTGGCCGTCGCCCACGCGAGGTTCCCGTACAGGCCGCCGCCGTTCTCACACGTGACGACGTTGTACGTGCCCGCGTGCGCGAGCGCCGGCGCGGCCAGCGCCGTCGCCGTGATCAGGAGGGCGAGCCTCGCAGCCATTGTCGCCTTCCAACCCCGGACCGGGGTGCTAGATGCGGTGGCGCTGCAGGAGCTTGCGGCCGATGACCATCCGCTGGATCTCCGACGTCCCCTCGCCGATGAGCAGCAGCGGCGCGTCGCGGTAGAGGCGCTCGATCTCGTACTCCTTGGAGTAGCCGTAGCCGCCGTGGATCCGGAAGGATTCCTCGACGCAGAAGCGCCCGGCCTCGGAGGCGAAGAGCTTCGCCATGCCGGCCTCGAGGTCCGAGCGCTCGCCCGCGTCCTTCAGCCGCGCCGCGCGGAGCGTGAGCAGCCGCGCGGCCTCGACCTGCGTGGCCATGTCGGCGAGCTTGAACTGGATCGCCTGGTGCTCGGCGATCGGCTTGCCGAAGGTCCGTCGCTGCTGGCTGTAGACCAGCGCGAGCTCGAGCGCGCGCTGGGCGATGCCGACGCCGCGGGCGGCGACGTTCACGCGCCCGACCTCGAGCGCGTCCATCATCTGGGAGAAGCCGCGGTTGAGCCCCGCCTCCTCGCCGCCGAGCACGTTCGCCGCCGGGCAGCGGTAGCCGTCGAAGACGAGCTCGGTCGACTCGACGCCCTTGTAGCCGAGCTTGCGGATCTTCGGCGGGACCGTGAAGCCGGCGTAGGCGCCGGTGTTCTCGCTCGCGCCGGGCTCCTTCTCGGCGATGAAGCACGTCATGCCCTTGTGGCGCGGCTCGGCGTCGGGGTCGGTGCGCACGAGCACGAAGACGATGCCCGCCAGCAGGCCGTTGGTGACCCACATCTTCTGGCCGTTGATCTCGTAGTGCTCGCCGTCGACCTTCTTCGCGGTCGTCTTGATCGCCTGGACGTCTGACCCGAGCTCGGGCTCGGAGAGCGAGAACGCGGCCCGCAGCTCGCCCGTGGCCATGGGCGGCAGATAGCGCCGGCGCTGCTCCTCGGTGCCGTACTTCAGGAGCAGGTAGGTCCCGATGAAGTGGGTGTTGACGATGCCGCTGATCGAGATCCACCCGCGCGAGAGCTCCTCCACGATCATCGCGTAGGTCGTCAGATCCAGCCCCATCCCCCCGAACTCCTCGGGGATGGTCACGCCGAACAGCCCCAGCTCGCGCATCTGCTCCACGATCGGCGCCGGGAACTCGTCAGCCGAGTCGTAGTGCCCGGCCTTCGGCAGGATCTGCTCATCCACGAACTGGCGCACCATCTCGAGGATCGCGACCTGCTCGTCCGTCTTGTCAGAGAGTCTTGTGATCGTGCTCATTGAAGTCCTGACTAAGCGCTTG
>DATNGY010000310.1:0-10446 GCA_035605735.1 Solirubrobacteraceae bacterium | reverse complement strand
TCCGGTGAAGACACGTCCGCAGAAGCAGGCCACGGTCCACATCACGTTCGTCCCCTTGCTCGTAGGTCGAAGCGCGGCACGGACCGCACGCTAGGCGGGGCCGCCTTTGCGCTCGCTTAGCGGCCGATTCAGCGCGGGTCGGCTTGTAGCCTCGACCGCCAGCGCCGGCCGGCCGGCGGCCGCGGCCGCCGGCCGGCGCGACGCCGCCCCCCGTTACTAGGCGCGCGGCCGGCAGCCCGCGCCCGAGCCGAACGACGGCTCGGCGGCCCGCTCCAGCGCCGTGGTCAGGCGGTCGCTCGCGCGCTGGGCGCCCGCGGCGTCCTGTGCGCCGACCGCGCCAAGCAGGTCGCGGCCGCGCGCCGCAGCGCTCGACATCGTGAGCTGCTCGTGCGCGAAGCCCCGCCGGCACCTTCCGGGCGCCAGCGTCGCCACGACCGCGCCGCTTCCACGCGCAGCGAGGTCGAGGTCGCGGTCGATCGCCGGGAGCGCGGCCAGGAAGCAAAGGCCCTGCGCCTCGTCGCCGCCGCCGCCCGCGTCGGAGCACTGCATGACGCCGACGAGGCGGTCGACGAAGCCGACCTCCCCGAGGCAGATCTTGCGGATGCCCGCCGACTGCGTGCCGTGGCCCGGCAGCCGCCGGCAGCTCCGCCGGACGCGCTGTAGCTTCGCGTGCGCGCCGGGGCCGGCGGTCGGCGCGTCGAGCGCCCGGAAGGCGCTGAACGTGCGCCAGCCCTGAGCCGACAGGCGGCTCGAGCCGGGGGTCGCCAGCGCGACGCCGGCGGGGAGCAGCGCGACGGTCGCAAGCGCCGCCGCGAGGGCAGGCGCGCGCCGGCGCAGGAAGCTGGGGAGGGGCTCGTACGGCATGACGTCCTCCGATCGTTCGGGATCGGCGCCAGCGTGCGCCGCCCCGACGGCCGCGGCCAGCCTCCCCAGGACTCGAATCCCACACCGACCAGGTGTGAACCCCTACCCCTTGGGGTCTTCCCCTGGCCGCGCTCGGCGGAGAGGATGCGCGCATGCCCGGGAGCGCCGCATGGCCGAGGTGAGCCTGCCGCGGTCGGCGGCCGGGCCCACCCGCCTCGGGCGCCAACGCGCGCGCCTGCGCGAGTGGGCGGCGACGACGCCCGGACGGCTGCGCCTCGCGATGGCGGCGGTCGTGCTCGCGGCGCTCGTCGCCGGCCTGGTGCTCGCCGGCGTGACCGCGGTCCACCGCGACGCCGTCGATGCCGTCACGACCGGCGACGAGCCGCTGATGGTCGAGGCCGACGGCCTGTACGCCTCGCTCGCGGACGCCGACGCGACCGCGGCGGCGACGTTCCTGCGCGGCGGGATCGAGCCGGCCGAGCTGCGCGCGCGCTACCTCGCCGACCTGCGTCGCGCCAGCCTGCAGCTCACGAGCCTGGCGCGCCGGGCACAGGGCTCGCCCAAGGCCGCCGCGGCCGTCGCGGCGGTCGGCGCGGAGCTGCCGGTCTACAGCGGGCTCATGGAGACCGCGCGCGCGAACAACCGCGAGGGCTTTCCCGTCGGCGCCGCCTACCTGCGCCAGGCCTCGGACCTCATGCGCGGCCGCATCCTCCCCGCGGCCGGGCGGCTCCACGCGGTCGAGGCGGGCCGCCTCGGCGACCACCAGCGCACGGGGACCGCGACCGGCGGCCTCGCCGCCATCCTCGCGATCGGCGCGGCCGCGCTCGCCGTGCTCGTCGGCGTCCAGGTCTTCCTGGTCCAGCGGACCAACCGCGTGTTCAACGTTCCGCTCGTGGCGGCCACGCTCATGCTCGTGGTCGCCACGGCCTGGACGGCGATCGCGCTGGTGCGCAGCCGCGACGCGCTCGCGCGGGCGCAGCGGGACGGGTCCGACGCCGTCCAGGTCTTCTCGGCGGCACGGATCCTGTGGCTGCGCGCGCAGGCGGACGAGAGCCTGACGCTCGTCGCCCGTGGCGGCGGTGACCGCTACCTCGCCGACTACGACATCGTCCTCGGGGCGCTCGGGCCGCCGGGCCTGCTCGCCGAGGCGGAGGGGCTCGCGCGCCGCAGCGGGACGACGGCGGCGTTCCAGGATCTGACCGCGTCGCTTCGCGGCCTGCGCGGCGAGCACCGGCGCGTGGCGCGCCTGGCGACCGAGGGCGACTTCGGCAACGCGGTCCGCGTCGCGGTCGGCCGCGGGTCCCGCGAGGCGGCGCTGGGCGACCGCGTGAACCGCGACTTCGGCGCCGCGATCGGGGCCGCGCAGGCCCGGTTCGAGCGCGCGGCCGACGACGCGCGCGGGGCGCTCGGGAGCCTGGCCGTCGGGATCCCGCTCCTCCTCGTGCTCTGCGCGGCCCTCGGCGTCTTCGGCCTTCAGCAGCGGATGAACGAGTACCGATGAGCGCTCGCCGGACCATCGCGCTCGGCCTCGCGGCCGCGACCGCCGCGCTCGGGGCGGCCGGCTGCGGCTCCACCTCAGACCAGGCGCAGTGGACCGCGCACGCGGCGCTGGCCACGCCGGTGGCGAGCGCGCCGGCGGCGGCGGCGAGCACCGCGCCGACCGTGCGATGCGCCCACCCCACGGCGAGCCTGCGCCCGCCCGCGACGCTGCCGCCGCCGGGCGCGCTGCGGCGCGGCAGCTTCATGGCGCGCATCCGGCGTCGCGGTCGCCTGATCGCCGGCGTCGATCAGAACACGCTCCTCTTCGGCTACCTGCGTCCGTCGACGGCGCGCATCGAGGGCTTCGAGATCGACCTCGTGCACGAGGTCGCCCGCGCGCTGCTCGGCGATCCGAACGCGGTCGAGCTGAAGGCGCTGACCACGGCCCAGCGGCTGCCCGCGGTGCAATCCGGCGCGGTGGACATCGTCGTTGACGCGGTCACGATCACCTGCGACCGCCGCCGCCAGGTCGCGTTTTCGACCGTCTACTACCACGCCGGTCAGCGCGTGCTCGTCCCTTCGAGCTCCCGCGCCCGCAGCCTGGCCGACCTGCGCGGCAAGCGCGTCTGCGCGACGAAGGGCTCGACCACCATCCAGCGGATCGAGCGCGACCCGGCCAAGCCCGTCCCGTACGGGGTGGACCAGCGCACCGATTGCCTCGTCGCGCTGCAGGAGGGGCGCGTCGCCGCGATCTCCAGCGACGACGCGATCCTGCTCGGCTTCAAGGCGCAGGACCCGAACACGAAGATCGTCGGCCCGCGCCTCGCCGACGAGCCCTACGGGATGGCCATCAACCGCGGCCACCCGGAGTTCGTGCGCTTCGTCAACGGCGTCCTCGCGCGCCTGCGCGACGACGGCCGCTGGAAGACGATCCACCGTCGCTGGCTCGGACCGTTCGCGCCGACGCCCGCTCCGCCCCGCCCCAGCTACAGCGACTGAGATGACGACCGACGAGCTCGACCGCCGGCTGCACCGCCTCGGGCGCGAGGTCGGGGCCGCCGCCGACGTCCTGCTCGAGCTCGAGCTCGACCCCACCCGCGAGCTGCTCGAGAAGTCCACGCTGACCGGCGCGACGGCCGCGGCGTGGGCTGCCGCGTCGGGCGCGGTCGCCCGCGCCTGGGAGGGGCAGTCGGTCCTCGAGGGTCACCTCGAGCGCGTCCGCGAGCTGCGCGGGCGGCGCTCGAAGCTCCGGCCCGAGCAACTGCTCGAGCTCGACGAGCTGCTCGACGGCCCCGCTGTCGCCGTGCCCGGCGAGCCCGGCGCGCGCTGCACGGCGGGCGAGCTGCTGGCGCGATCGGCCGCCGCCGTGGGCGAGGCGCGTGGGGTGCTGACGCCGGTCGCTCGCGCCTGGGACGAGCTCGTCCCGCGCCTCGGCACGGCGAACGCGACGCTCAAGGCCTGTACGGCGGTCCTCGAGGAGCTCGGCGAGCCGCCCGGCGACGACCTGGAGGCGGCGCGCCGCGAGCTCGGCCGCCTGACCGACGCCGTCGCGCGCGATCCGCTCGTGGCCACCGCGGCGCCGGTCGACGCGCTGGAGGCCGACGTCGCGGCCGTCCGAGCCGGGGTCGAGCGGCTGCGCGACTTCCGCGCCGACGCCGACGGACGGCTCGCGGCCGCTCGCGCGCTGCTCGACGAGGCGCGTGCGGCCGACGCCGAGGCGCGCGAGGCGCACCGTCTCGCCGTCGCGAAGATCGCCGCCGGCGAGGTCCCCGAGCCGGCGCCGCTCGCCGCGCGCCTCGCCGAGGAGCTCGACGACGCGGAGGCGCTCGCGCGGTCCGGCGCGCGGCGTGAGGCCGGCGCGGCGCTCGACGGCTGGACGGCCCGCGCGGCGCGGGCCCGCGACGAGGCGCGCCGCAGCGCCGCGGCGAGCCGCGCGCCCGTCGCCCTGCGCGACGAGCTGCGCGGGCGCCTCGGCGCATACCAGGCGAAGGCGCGCAGCCTGCGGCTGCTCGAGGACCCGGCGCTCGCCGGCCTGTACGAGCGCGCCCACCGGGTGCTGCACACGGCCCCGACCGACCTGCGCGAGGCGACGGAGCTCGTGCGCCGCTACCAGCGCGGCGTGTCGAGCCGCCCCGCGAGCGAGGTCCTGCGATGAACTGCGAGCAGTCCGGCTGCACGGGCACGGTCGTCGACGGCTACTGCGACGTCTGCGGGATGGCGCCGAAGGCCAAGCAGGCCGGCAACGGCGCCGGTCAGAGCACCCGGGCGCCCGCGGCCGTGTCCGTCGCCGGCGCCTCGGCGAGCACGCACCTCTCGCGCCCGGGGACCGGGACCGCACGCCGGCCGGGTACGCGCCGGACGACCTCGCGCAGCCGCCTCGGCGCCGGTCTCGTCGAGGTCCCGCCGGTGCCCTACCGCGACCCGGCGAGCGCGGTCCTCGACGACCCGGCGGTCGCCGAGGCGCGGCGCTTTTGCGCGCGCTGCTCGGAGCCGGTCGGGCGCTCGCGCGACGGCGCCCCGGGGCGCACCGAGGGCTTCTGCCGCAACTGCGGCGCGCGCTTCTCGTTCACGCCGAAGCTCGCGGCGGGCGACGTCGTCGCCGGGCAGTACGAGGTCGTCGGGTGCCTCGCCCACGGCGGGATGGGCTGGGTCTACCTCGCGCGCGACCGCAACGTCTCCGACCGCTGGGTCGTGCTCAAGGGCCTGCTGAACGTCGGCGACGACGACGCGATGGCCGCCGCGCTCGCGGAGCGCCGCTTCCTGGCCGAGGTCGAGCACCCGAACATCGTCAAGATCCACAACTTCGTTCAGCACGGAAGCTCGGGCTACATCGTCATGGAGTACGTCGGCGGGACGAGCCTGAAGGAGATCCTCAAGGGGCGCCGCCAGGCGAACGGAGGCCGCCCGCAGCCGCTGCCGGTCGCCCAGGCCGTCGCGTACATGCTCGAGATCCTGCCCGCGTTCGGCTACCTGCACGACCGCGGGCTGCTCTTCTGCGACTTCAAGCTCGACAACGTCATCCAGACGGAGCACTCGCTCAAGCTCATCGACCTCGGCGGCGTCTATCGCCTCGGCGACGCGTCGAGCCCCGTCTACGGGACGGTGGGCTACCAGGCTCCGGAGATCGCCGAGGTCGGCCCGGCGATCCCGTCCGACCTGTTCACGGTCGCGCGGACGCTCGCCCTGCTGTGCTTCGACTTCCCGGGCTTCCAGGGGCAGTTCAAGTTCACGCTTCCGCCGCAGCAGACCGTGCCCCTGCTGGGGCGCTTCGACTCGCTCCACCGCTTCCTGCTCAAGGCGACTGCGCCCGACCCCGACGACCGCTTCCAGTCGGCCGAGGAGATGGCCGACCAGCTCTTCGGCGTCCTGCGCGAGGTCGTGGCCGCCGAGGATGGCAGAAGCGTCCCGGCGCAGAGCACGCTCTTCACCGGGGACTTCCGCGCCGACCCGAACCGCCCCGACTGGCGGCGGCTGCCCGCCCTGCGCGTCGCCGCCGACGATCCCGCGGCCGGGTACCTGGCCACGGTCTCGGCGGCCGATCCGAGCGAGCTCGTCGAGCAGCTGCGCGCCGCGCCGGTCAAGACGGTCGAGGTCGAGCTGCGGCTGATCCGCGCGCTCACGGAGGCCGGCGACCGGCTCGGCGCGCTCGAGCTGTGCGACGCCATCGAGCAGGCCGACCCGTGGGAGTGGCGGGCGGCGTGGGCGCGCGGCGTCGCCCACCTCGGCGAGAACCGGGCGAGCGAGGCGCGCGCCGCCTTCGAGGCCGTCTACGCCGCGCTCCCCGGTGAGCTCGCGCCGAAGCTCGCGCTCGGCGTGGCGTTCGAGCAGGGGCGTAGCCCCGTCAGCGCGGCGCGCTGGTACGAGGTCGTGGCCCGCACCGACCCGTCGTACACGACCGCGGCCTTTGGCCTGGCCCGGTGCCGGCTGGCGACCCGCGAACGCGAGGCGGCGCTGGCCGCGCTCGACGGCGTGCCGCCGTCATCGAGCTCGTACGACGACGCGCAGGTCGCGAAGGTCGAGCAGCTCGTGGCCAAGGACAAGCGCCACAAGGCCACGCTCGACGAGCTGCGCCTGGCCGCGGCGACGCTCGCGCCGCTGACGCTCGATCCCGAGCGCCGCGGGCGCCTCGGCGTCGAGGTCCTGCGCGCCGCGCTCGCCCTCGTCGAGGAGGACGGCGCGGTCGCGGCGCCCGGCGAGACGCTCCTCGGCGTGCGCATCGACGAGCGCGACCTGCGGTTGGGCCTCGAACGCGGCTACCGCGCGCTCGCGCACCTCGCCGAGGATCCGAGCGAGCGGATCGGCCTCGTGGACTGGGCCAACTTCGTGCGGCCCCGGACGTGGACGTGACGGGCGAGCTCGCGCTGCGCTGCCCCGCCTGCGCGGCCCCGCTGCACGCCGAGGACCGCTTCTGCGAGGCCTGCGGCGCCGAGGTCGGTGCGCCGGCGCCTGCCGCGGCCGCCGGTTGTCGCGCCTGCGGCGCCCCGCGCGATGCGATCGGCGACGACGGCTACTGCACGGTGTGCGGCGTGCGCGAGCGAGCGCCGGGCCAGCGCGCCGAGGCCGACCTCGGCATCGCCGCCGCGGTCAGCGAGCAGGGCCGCTCGCACCGCCGCAACGAGGACGCGTTCCACCTCGAGCGCGTCGGGGAGCGCGACGTCGTCGCGGTCGTGTGCGACGGGATCTCCACCGCCGCGTCCGGTGACGTCGCCGCGCGCGCCGCCGCCGCCGCCGCCGGAGCGATCCTCGCGGAGGCGCTGCGCGACGGCGGCGATCTCGCCGCGGCGACCGCCGCCGCCGTCCACGCCGCCGGGCGGGCGGTGCAGGAGGTGCCGTGGGTCACGAGCCGCGCGGCGCTCGCGCTGCCCTCGTGCACGCTCGTCTCGGCCGCCTGCCGTGGCGGCGAGATCGTGGTCGGGTGGATCGGCGACAGCCGCGCGTACTGGCTGGCCCCGGACGACGCGCGCCAGCTCACGATCGACGACTCGTGGGCGGCCGAGCAGGTCGCCGAGGGCCGCCTCTCGCTCGAGGAGGCCGAGGCCGACCACCGCGCGCACTCGATCACGCGGTGGGTCGGCGCCGACGCGCCGCCCGACGCGCCGCATGTCACGAACCTGCGCCCGGCGACGGGCGGCCGCCTCGTGCTCTGCACGGACGGCCTCTGGAACGCCGCCAGCGCGCCCGCCGACCTCGCCGACCTGCTCGACGGCGCCCCGGACGCGCCCGCGGCGGTCGCCCACCGCTTCGCCGACGCGGCGATGGAGCTCGCCGGCCGCGACGACGTCACCGTCGCCGTCGTCGACGTCGATCCCGAAGGAGCCCACGGACCATGAGCCGCTTCACCGCCGACGTCTACCAGAACGAGTTCCTGCCGCTGGGCGCGACCGAGGTCGACGCCGTGGTCACGGTCACGGCGCTCGACGGCGCTGTGGCCGGGGTGGTCGCCGGCCCGATCCGCGCGGCGGAGGTGGTCATCGTGGATACGTCGGGCTCGATGGCCGTCCCGCCGACGAAGCTCAAGGCCGCCCGGCAGGCGACGGCCGCGGCCGTCGACGCGATCCGCGACGGCGTCGAGTTCGCGATCGTCGCGGGCACGGACCGCGCCACGCCGGTCTTCCCGGCCCACGGCCTGGCGACGGCCTCGGCCGAGACACGCGCGCAGGCGAAGGCGGCGATCGAGGAGCTCGAGGCCGCGGGCGGCACGGCGATCGGCAGCTGGCTCGAGCTCGCGCGCGAGCTCTTCGCGGGCGCCAGCGTCGACCTGCGGCACGCGATCCTGGTCACCGACGGCCAGAACCAGCACGAGACGCCGGAGGAGCTCGAGCGCGTGCTCGCCGCCTGCAAAGGGCGCTTCCAGTGCGACTGCCGCGGCGTCGGCACCGACTGGGAGGTCGCCGAGCTGCGGCGCGTCGCCTCGGCTCTGCTCGGATCGGTCGACATCGTCCCGCGGCCCGAGGAGCTGGCCGCCGACTTCCGGGCCATGACCGAGCGCGCGATGGCCCGCGGCACGGCCGACGTCGCGCTGCGGCTCTGGAGCCCGCAGGGCGCCACGGTCGCCTTCGTCAAGCAGGTCGCGCCCACGATCGAGGACCTGACCGAGCGCGCCGTCGCGGTGGACGTGCTGACCGCCGACTACCCGACGGGCGCATGGGGGCAGGAGGCGCGCGACTACCACGTGCGGATCCACGTCACCGCGCGGGAGGCGGGCGACGAGGTGCTCGCCGGGCGCCTCGGGCTCGTGGTCGACGGGGCGCTCATCACGCAGGCCCTCGTCCGGGCGATCTGGACCGAGGATGCCGAGCTCTCGACCCGCATCAACCCCGAGGTCGCGCACTACACGGGGCAGGCCGAGCTCGCCGAGGCGATCCAGGAGGGCCTCGAGGCGCGGCGCACGGGCGACGAGGCGGGCGCCACGTTCAAGCTCGGCCGCGCCGTGCAGCTGGCAGCCGAGGGCGGCAACGAGGGCACGCTCCAGCTCCTCGGCCGGGTCGTCGATGTCGACGACCCGGCGACCGGCACCGTGCGCCTCAAGCGCCACGTCGAAGACGTCGACGAGATGTCGCTCGACACGCGCTCGACGAAGACCGTCCGGGTCCAGAGGCCGGCGTCGTGACCGCGACGTGCCCCGCGGGCCACGTCTCGGCCACGACGGACTACTGCGACCAGTGCGGGGCGCGCATCGAGGCCGCGCCGGATCCGCCGCCGCCGGTCACGAGCACGACCTCGCCGGCCACGAGCCCGTCGCCCGTCAGCGCTCCATGCCCGCAGTGCGGGGCGCCGCGCGCCGGGCGCGACCGCTTCTGCGAGAGCTGCGGCTTCGACTTCGTCGCGGCCGCGGAGCTCGAGGCCGACGCGGGCGGCTGGGCCGCGACGATCGGTCCCGACCGCGAGTACTTCGCGCGGATGGCGGCCGAGGAGCTCGCGTTTCCCGACGACGAGCGCGCGCGGACGATCACGCTCGACGCGCCGCGCCTGCGCATCGGCCGCCGGCGCGCGGGCGACGACGTCCCGGAGATCGCGCTCGGCGACCCCGCGGTCTCGCGCCTGCACGCGTCGCTGGTGCGCGACGACGATGGCGCTTGGGCCGTGGTCGACGAGGGCTCGAGCAATGGGACGACGATCAACGGCGCCTCCGACCCGATCCCGCCCCACGTCGAGGTCCGGCTCGCCGACGGCGACCGCGTCCACGTCGGCGCGTGGACGACGATCACCGTCGGGCTCAGAAGTCGTGCGGCTTGAGGACGCCGTCCAGCAGGACCTGCGCGGCGAGCCGCGCGCGCTTCTCGTTCTGCGGTAGCTCGCCGACGCCGAAGCGGTCGAAGAGCACGCGCAGGTGGGCCTTGACGGCGTCGACGCTGAGGTAGAGCTCGTCGGCGATCTGGCGGTTCGTGGCCGGCGTCGCCGCCGTCGAGTCGTTGACCGGGCGGCAGAGCGCGATCAGGACCTTGCGCTGAGTCTCCGAGAGCGAGACGGCGGCCGCGCGCGACGGCGCCTGCGCGGTCGAGACGCCCTGCTCGGGGTCGGGCGGCTCGCGGAAGATGACCTGCGTCTGGCCGAAGCACATGCGGTCGCGGTCGTGCAGCGGCTGGCGCCCGTGGATGCGACCGCCGTTGACGAACGTCCCGTTGCGCGAGAGCCCGTCGTCGCTGACCGTCCACTGGCCGCCGATGCGCTCGAGCAGCGCGTGCGCGCGCGAGACCTCGAGGTCCCAGTCCAGCGGGACGTCGGAGTCCGGGCGCCGGCCGACCGTGAGGCGCTCGCCGCCGGCCTCGAGCATCCGCAGCCGCTGCGAGCCGTCGGCGCCGCGCCAGTGCAGGAACGGCACGCCCGTGCGCTCGGCCTCGATGATCGCCTTGAGGTCGGCTGGGGTCGGGAGCGGCGACTCGGTCGTGTGCATCGTGCTGGCCTCTCGGCGCCGACCTTCGCATCTGGGGCGCAGGAGCGGCAAGCCCCCCAGGGCTCGGTCTTCACACCCACCGCGCCCGGTACCGTGCGCGGCCATGCGCGCCGGGCGCCGCGACGTGCCGATCTCGCATCCGGGAAAGGTCCTGTTCCCGGCCGACGGGATCACGAAGGGCGACCTCGCCGCCTACTACCGCGACGTGG
>DATNGY010000309.1:0-6281 GCA_035605735.1 Solirubrobacteraceae bacterium | reverse complement strand
GGACGAGCGGATCCGCGAGACGCGGGCGACGTACGGCGAGGACGTCGAGATCGAGATCGTCGAGGTCTCGTGCCTGGGGCGCTGCGACGTCGCCCCGGCCGCGGCGGTCGACGAGCGCCCGCTGGCACTCGCCGAGGCCGGCGCCGCCATCGCCGCCGCCCGAGCCGGCGAGCACGAGCAGCCCGAGGCGCTGCGTCGCGACGGCGAGCGCCGCCCGAACGACCCCTACGAGCCAGGGGCCGAGCGCTACCGGCTCCTGCGCCGCGCGCTGGGCGGCGACCTGCGCCCCGAGTCGGTCGTCGCCACGCTGAAGGACTCGGGGCTGCGGGGCATGGGAGGCGCGGGCTTCCCGACCGGCCAGAAGTGGGAGATCGTCGCGAGCCAGGAGGCGCAGCCCAGGTACACGATCTGCAACGCCGACGAGTCCGAGCCCGGGACGTTCAAGGACCGTCAGATCCTGGCCGAGCAGCCTCACCTCGTCCTCGAGGGCATGCTGCTGGCGATGCTCGTGACCGGCTCGGAGGAGGGCTGGATCTTCATCCGCCACGAGTACGGCCCCGAGGAGCACGTCCTCGAGGCCGAGATCGAACGCCTCCGCGAGGAGGGCCTGCTCGGGGACGACGTTCTCGGCAGCGGCCGCCGCTTGCAGATCGAGATCTTCACCTCGCCGGGCGGCTACATCCTCGGCGAGGAGTCCGCGCTGCTGGAGTGCATGGAGGGCCATCGCGGCGAGCCGCGCAACAAGCCGCCCTTTCCCGGGCTCTATGGCCTCTGGGGCAAGCCGACGCTGATGAACTCCGTCGAGACCTTCGCTGACGTCCCGATCATCCTCGAGCGTGGCGCCGACTGGTGGAAGGAGCAGGGCGTCAACGGCGCCGAGGGCCTGAAGTTCTTCGCGATCTCCGGCCACGTCGAGCGGCCGGACGTCTACTGCGTGCGGGCCGGCTCGACGACCCGCGACCTGATCGAGCTCGCCGGCGGCGTCACCGAGGGCCGCGAGGTCGGCGCCGTGCAGCCGGGCGGCGCCTCGTCGAACTTCCTCGGCCCCGAGCACCTCGACGTGCCGCTCGACTGGAAGCCGCTGCAGGACGCGGGCTCGATGCTGGGCTCCGGCGCGGTCATCGTGGTGGCCGAGGGCACGAACCTGCTCGCCGCCGCAACGAACGTCCTGCGCTTCTTCCGCAACGAGTCGTGCGGCAAATGCGTCCCGTGCCGGGTCGGCTCGCACAAGGCCCACGCGATCCTGAGCGAGCTGGTCGAGCAGGGCAAGGGCGTCGACGACGTCCCGGACAAGATCACGCAGCTCGAGGAGACGCTGCGGCTGACGTCGATCTGCGGGCTCGGCCAGGTCGCGCTCGGGCCGGTGCTCAGCGTCCTCGGGATCGACCGCGGCGGCGCCGCGGCGCGCGAGCACCCCAAGGACCGCGAAGACACCGAGACGTAGCTCGTCGGTGATGGCCGGCCCGGCGACCCACAAGGAGTTCTTCACGGTCAGGACGGTGGGCGAGGCCCTCGCCGGCTTCCGGCCGGCGCGGCGCACCGCCGTCGAGACCGTCGCCTTGGCGCAGGCGCACGGCCGCGTCCCGGCCGAGCCGGTGCACGCGCCGCACGACCTTCCGGGCTTCGCGCGCTCGACCGTCGACGGATACGCGGTGAGGGCGGCCGACACCTACGGCGCCTCCGAGGGGCTGCCCAGCTATCTCGAGGTGACCGGCGCGGTCGCGATGGGGCGTGCGCCGGAGGGCGCGGTCGCGCCGGGCTCCGCCGTCGCGATCCCGACCGGCGGCGCGATCCCCGCAGGCGCCGACGCGGTCGTCATGGTCGAGCACACCCAGGAGGCGATGGCGGGCACGATCGAGGTCGTCCGGCCCGCGGCGCCGGGGGACGGCCTCGTGCGCGCCGACGAGGATGCGGCCGAGGGGACCGAGCTCGTGCCCGCTGGCCGTGCGCTGCGCGCGCAGGACCTCGGGCTCCTGGCCGGTGCGGGCGTGACGGACGTGCGCGCTCACGCCCGCCCGCGCGTGGCCATCGTCTCGACCGGCGACGAGGTCGTCGACCACGCCACGGCGAAGCTCGGCGCCGGTCAGGTCCGCGACGCCAGCGCGGTGGCGCTCGCCGCGCTCGTGCGCGACGCGGGCGGCGATTCCGACCCGCGCGGGATCGTCCCCGACGACCACGACGCACTCGCCGCCGTCCTGCGCGAGGCGATGCAGTCCAGCGACGTCGTCGTCGTGTCGGCGGGCTCGTCGGTGGGCGCCCGTGACGAGACCGCCGCCGTCGTGGCCGGGCTGGGGAAGCCGGGCATCTGGGCGCACGGGATCGCCGTGCGGCCCGGCAAGCCGACGCTGTTGGCCGACTGCGGCGGGGTGCCGATTGTCGGCCTGCCGGGCAATCCGCGCTCGGCCCTGGTCGTGTTTCGCCTGCTGGGGATGCCGATCGTCCGGCTCGTGGGGGGCGTCACGCGGCCGCCGGCGGAGGCGTCGACCCGCGCACGGCTGGAGCGCGACGTGCCCTCGACCGCCGGGCGCCTCGACATCGTCCAGGTCACCGTGCGCGACGGCATCGCGTCGCCTCTGTTCGGGGCCTCGGCGCTGCTGTCGATCCTGAGCGCCGCCGACGGCTACATCGTCGTCGCCGACGAGGCGACGGGGCTCCAGGCCGGCACCGAGGTCGACGTCACGCTGTACACCTGACGATCGTGGCCACCACGCCGTTCATCCGCGACGTCCCGGCCGCGGAGGCGCTCGCGGCCTGGCGCGCTGCGTGCGTCGCGGCGCAGTGCCCCGAGCGCGTCGACGTGGTGCGCCTCGGGTTGCACCAGGCCGTCGGGCGCGTCACGGCCGCGCCGGTTTGGGCGACGCGCTCGTCACCGTCGTTCGACGCGTCGGCGATGGACGGCATCGCCGTGCGGGCCGAGCAGACCGTCGGCGCGAGCGAGAGCACGCCGGTGTTCCTTGCCCCCGACGCCTACGTCGTGCTCGACACAGGCGATCCGATGCCCGAGGGCTTCGATGCCGTCGTCATGCGCGAGCATGTTCACTACGACGACGCCGCGCGCGCGGAGCTGCGCGCCGCCGTCGCGCCCTACCAGCACGTGCGCTCGATCGGCGAGGACGTGAGCGCCGCCGAGCTGTTGCTGCCGACCGGGCATCGCCTGCGGGCGGTCGACGTAGCCGCCGCGGCGGCCGCCGGCGCCATCGACGTGCTCGTCCACCGGGCGCCCGTCGTAGCGGTGCTGCCCACGGGCGACGAGATCCGCCCCGTCGGCACGGATCCGGCACCCGGCGTGATCCTCGACACCAACTCGCTGATGCTCGTCGCGCAGGCCGAGGCGATCGGCGCCACCGCGTGGCGGGGCGAGATCGTCCGCGACGAGCCCGACGCGATCGCGGCTGCCGTGCGCGACGCCGCCGCGCGTGCCGACCTCGTGATCGTGGTCGCGGGGTCGAGCGCCGGGCGCGACGACCACACGGCCGCCGTCGTCGATCGGCTCGGAGCGCTTGCGGTCCACGGCGTGGCCGTCCGGCCCGGGCACCCGGTCGTGCTCGGCACCGTCGACGCCACGCCGGTGATTGGCGCTCCCGGCTACCCGGTCTCGGCGTCGCTGACCTTCGACATCTTCGCCGCGCCGCTGCTCGCGGTGCTCGAGGGCGCGACTCCGGCCGAGCGACCCCGAGCCCGGGCGCGCCTCGCTCGCAAGCTCGCGTCCCCGATGGGCATGGACGACTGGGTGCGCGTCCGGCTCGGACGCGTCGGCAGTGAGCTGGTGGCGACGCCACTGCCGCGCGGCGCCGGCGTGCTTACGTCTCTCGTGCGCGCGGACGGCCTGCTCGTCGTTCCCGCCGGGCTCGAAGGTCACCACGCGGGCGAGCACGTTGACGTGACGCTGCTGCGCGGGGTCGACGAGATCGACCGTACGATCGTCGCCGTCGGCTCGCACGACCTCGTCCTCGATCTCGCTGCCTCCGAGCTGCGCGCTGCGGATCCCGGCGTGACTCTCGCATCCTCGAACGTCGGATCGCTCGGAGGTCTCGTCGCGCTGCGCGACGGCCTGTGCCACATCGCCGGCTCGCATCTCCTCGATCCCGCCAGCGGCGAGTACACCCTGCCTTACGTCGACCGCGTGTTCGGCGAGCAGGACGTGGCGGTCGTCCGCCTGGTCCATCGCGAGCAGGGCCTCATCGTGGCCCGCGGCAATCCGCTCGGCCTCGGAGGCATCGATGACCTCGCCCGGCCCGGGGTTCGCTACGTCAACCGTCAGCGGGGAGCCGGCACCCGGGTCCTGCTCGACCACGAGCTCGGCCGCCGCGACATCGCGCCCGACGCGATCACGGGGTACGCACGCGAGGAGCACACGCATCTCGCGGTGGCGGGCGCCGTCGCCGCGGGGCGCGCCGACGCCGGCCTCGGCGTCATGGCCGCCGCTCGCGCATTCGACCTGGATTTCGTACCCGTCACTCGCGAGCCCTACGACCTGGTGCTCGCCGCGCAGACGCTCGACGACCCTGCGATCGCGCCCCTCTGGGCGCTGCTCGGGCAGTCGACCTTCCGCTCCGCGGTCGAGGCGCTCGGTGGCTACGGGACGCAGGAGATGGGTCGCCGGATTCGCTGACGTGCGCGTCGACGCCGCCCTCGTCGCTCAGGTCCGGTCGATCTGATCTCGAAGGCGCGCCACCGCGCGGAACACACTGAGCTTCCCCGGTCGACCGTGCACCGTCTGGTCACGGCTCTCGAGCACGAGGCTTACGCGTCGCGCCTCTCCCAACGGACGCGTACGGATCGGTCCCCGACCCGATCCGATTGGTCGACATCGCGAGCGGGAGCCCGGGTCGCGGTAAGCGGTCCACCGCCAGCTGGGACAGGCTGAGGCCGTAAGCCTCGCCTCCGAGAGCTCTCAAGAGACTCACCGCAACCCGTGCGCCGCCCGCCTCTCGGACCTCACCGTCGCGCCCGGCCGGTGCGAGGTCATGCGGCCTCGGCGGTCAGGGTGGGCCTCGCGCGCGACTACGCCCCGGCCGCCGCCGACGGGCGCTGGCCGGACTGTTCGGCGCGGTGTTAGGGCTCTGCGCAGGCCGGGCTGGCCCGCCCGCCCTACATTCAGCAGCGAGCAGTCCGCCGACCCCGACTGGCTTGAAGGTCGCCCCACGAGGCTAACGGCGCGCTGCCCGCAGCGGATGCCGGCGCGGCGATCAACGACTTCCTCGACGCGCCGAACCCTGACCCGAGAACACGACGGTGCGGTGACCACCGCCGGTCCGCGGCGACTCGGGCGGCCGCCATGGCCGGGCAGAGGCACCGGCCTGCTCACCCAGCCACCCAGCGTTCGGGAAGAGTCGCGCCGGCGCCTTCGCCCAGGTCCCTGAGCGCCTGTCAGGCCTGATGCGCGATGCCGCCGCGTTGACGGCGGATAGTTGCGCCCGGAAGATTCGCGACGAGTTGGGTCTGTCGATGTGCTTCTTCCCCTCGCTGCGAGGCTATGAGCGGCCGTGGCTTCGCGGCGATCTGATCGCCGGCCTCACTCTGTGGGCGGTCCTCGTTCCTCAGGCGCTCGCGTACGCGAGCATCGCGCGTGTCTCGCCGGTCGTCGGCCTCTACGCCGCGCCCGGCGCACTGCTGCTGTACGCCGCGCTCGGTAGCTCGCGGGTCCTCGTCGTCGGCCCGATGGCGGCGGTCGCGGCCCTGTCGGCGGCGACGGTGGCCGACCTCGTCCCGGCAGGCGACAGCACGTTCGCCGCGTTCACGGCCGGGCTGGCGCTCACCACGGGCGTCGCGGCCCTCATCGCGGGCCTGTTGCGGCTGGGCTTCCTCGCCGACTTCATCAGCCAGCCGGTGCTGAAGGGCTTCATCATCGGCCTGGCGCTGACGATCATGATCGGCCAGCTGCCGAAGCTGTTCGGGATCAGCGCGACACACGGCGACTTCTTCGAGCAGGCCTGGCATTTCATCGCCCACGTGAGGGACACGCAGGGACTGACGTTGCTCGTGGGCGCGCTGTCGCTGGCGGTGATCGTCGGGCTGCGCCGGGTCGCTCCGGGCGTTCCGGGGCCCCTGGTGGCCGTCGCCGGTGCAATCGGTGCGGTCAAGGCCTTCGGCCTCGATGTGCCGACCGTCGGCTCGATCGCGAGCGGCCTGCCATCGCTGGGCCTGCCCGACATCGGGCTCGGGGACGTCGGCGAGCTGGCCGCCGGCGGGATCGGCGTGATGCTCATCGCGTTCGCCGAGGGACTGGGAGCGGCAAATGCCTTCGCTGCCCGCAAGGACCGGCCCATCGACGCCAACCG
>DATNGY010000308.1:0-3498 GCA_035605735.1 Solirubrobacteraceae bacterium | reverse complement strand
CTGCTCATCGCCGGCGCCTACGGGCTCTACCGCGCATGGCGACGGCTCGGAGACGTCAACCGCGGCCGGCCGGCGCGTACCTAGAAGCGCGGCTTCTCGGTCCCGCGCTTTCGTGATGGAGGGGAGGCTGGAGCGCGGTCACCCTGGAGCCATGGAGACGAGGAGGCTCGGACGCAGCGGGATCGCGGTCGGTGCCGTCGGCATGGGCTGCTGGGCCATCGGCGGCCCGTGGCGCTTCGACGGCCGGGACGCGGGCTGGGGGACCGTCGACGACGACGAGTCGATCGCGACGATCCGGCGCGCGCTCGATCTCGGGGTCACGCTCTTCGACACCGCCGACGTCTACGGCTGCGGGCACAGCGAGCGGGTGCTCGGCCGCGGGCTCGCCGGCCGGCGCGACGAGGCGGTGATCGCGACGAAGATCGGCCTGCTCTTCGACAAGGCGCGGCGCGAGGGCTCGGGCACGGACGCGAGCCCCGCCTACGCGCGCCGCGCCTGCGAGGCGAGCCTGCGCCGGCTCAGCACCGACCGCATCGACCTCCTGCTCGTGCACTCGGGCATCGAGGGGCCCACGGACGTGCCCCCGCTGATCGACGCGCTCGAACGGCTCGTCGCCGAGGGCAAGATCCGCGCTTACGGCACGGGCGACGAGCGCCCCGAGATCGTGCGATCGAGCGTGCGTTGCGAGGGTGAAGACACGCCGTAGGATTCGCCGATGACGCCCGCCCCCGGTCCATGCGGCGCTTCGCGCGCGCGGGCGTGCACGCTCGCGCTCCTGCTCGTCGTCGCCGCTTGGCCCGCGCTCGCCGCGCCCGCGCAGGCGGCGCCCGCGCTGGTGCCGTGCACGTACTCGGGCGGCGGGCACTGGACGTGCACGTGGTATCCGTCCGGGGACGGGCGGAGCGGCGGGACCCCGGTCCTCGACGGCGCCGGACGGCGCGTCGGCTTCCTGCACCGCGGCTCGAACTGGATCGTCTGCCAGCAGCGCGGCGGACGCGTCACCTCGGGCCCCTACTACAACTCGTGGTGGGGCTGGACGCTCACCGACTACAACGGGCGCTGGGGCTGGGTCAACGCGGTCTGGGCCCACGGCGGCGACAACGACGGCGGCTTCGGCGGGGGCGTGCCGTCGTGCGCCGGCGCGCACGGCGCGCCGCCCGGCGGCGCCGGCGCCTCGCCGCCGCCGCCGCCGGCGCCCAAGCCCCCGGCTCCCCCGGCGCCGCCGCGCTACGTGGCGATGGGCGACTCGTATCAGAGCGGCGAGGGCGCCGGCGACTACCTTCCGGCCGCGAGGCGCCGCCCGCTGCGGTGCCACCGCTCGCGCCGTGCGTACTCGCAGCTCCTCGCGTCGCGCCTGGATGGGCGCTTCCGCCACAGCCAGTCGCGCGACTTCCTCGCCTGCTCGGGCGACAAGGTGCCCGACCTGCTCTCGCGGCAGGTGCCGTCGCTGGGCAGGGACGTCGGGCTCGTCACGGTCGGGATCGGCGGCAACGACGCGGGCTGGACCGACATCCTCGTCGACTGCATGAAGGACGCCGCCGGACATCCCCGCCTCGGCTCGGGGCGGGGCTGCAAGCAGATCATCGCCGACCACTTCGCCGAGGGGCTGCCGCGGCTGCGCCACCTGCTCGCACGCGCCTACAGCGCGATCCGCTCGCGGGCACCGCGCGCGACGGTGATCGTCGTCGGCTACCCGGCGATCTTCGAGGACTCCTTCCGGTCGACGTTCTGCGCGAGCGTCGGGGCGCTCGCACGCGGCGCGCGCTCCGATCTGCGCACGGGCGCCCAGCAGCTCGACGAGGCGATCCAGGGAGTCACCCGGCGCTACGGCTTCCGCTTCGTCGATCCGCGCGCGGCGTTCAAGAACCACCGCATCTGCTCGGCGGGCCGCGACTGGATCCACGGGATCACGCTCGAGCACGGCGAACTCAAGCTCTCGCCAAGCACGTTCCACCCCAACGCCGCGGGGCAGGCCGGGCTCGCCGCGGCGATCGCGGGCGCCAATACGGACATCTTCCGTTAGACCAGCGCGATCCGGCCCGCTCGCCCGCGCCGATCACCCCGCCGGGCAGCGCCTCGGCGCGCTCGGGCGCCACCGCGATCAGCAGCCCGCCCGAGGTCGTTGCGTCGTACGCCAGCCGTCGCCGCCAGGGCGCGACGTCCGCATCCACGCGCTGTCCGATTCCGAACGTGGCGGCGGTTCCCCGACGGCGCGTGGGTAGGGCAACGCCAAGGTGCCGAAGAACCGGGAGGCGAGGTCCAGCACGACGAGACGGGTTGTCACGCTCGCCGCGATTGCCGGGTTCGCGCTCGCCGCCGCGCCCGCCGCCGCCCAGGAGCCGATCCTGGGCTTCACGAGTGCGAGCGCGGAGCAGCAGCGCGCCTACGAGGACGCGTTCACGCGCGGCGTGAGCGCGGAGAGCATCGGACGCAACAACCGGCAGCTCAGCCGCCGGACGCACCTGGTCGGCACCGCGGGCGACCGCCGCGACCAGGGGCTCTCGGTCCAGAAGCTGCGCTCCTACGGCCTCGACGTCGCGACGCCGAGCTACAGCGTCTACGCGACGCGCCCCATGGACGTCGACGTGACGATGACGGCCCCGACGACGCACCGGCTTGCCGCGAGCGAGCCCGTGTTCCCGTGGCAGCAGCACCCCGAGGAGGTCGTCGCTGCCTACAACGCGTACTCGCCCTCGGGCGACGTCAGCGGCGACGTCGTCTATGCCAACTACGGGCTGCCCGACGACTACAAGGTGCTCGAACAGCTCGGCATCAGCGTCAAGGACAAGATCGTCCTCGTGCGCTACGGCCGCTCGTTCCGCGGCGTCAAGGCCCAGCAGGCCGAGAAGCGCGGCGCCAAGGGCCTGCTCATCTACTCCGACCCCGAAGACGACGGCTTCGTCAAGGGTGCCGTCTACCCCGACGGCCCGTGGCGCCCGTCCTTCGGCATCCAGCGCGGATCGATCCAGTACATCTTCCAGTACCCGGGCGACCCGCTGACGCCGGGCACGCCGTCGATCCCCGGCACGCGGCGGATCGCGCCCGAGAACGCGACGAGCTTGCCGCACATCCCGACGACGCCGATCTCCTACGGCGACGCCCGGCCGCTGCTCGAGGCCCTCGGCGGCCCCGAGGCGCCCGACGCGTTCAAGGGCGGCCTGCCGATCACCTACCACGTCGGCCCCGGCCCCACCCAGGTGCACCTCAAGCTCGACATCGCCTTCGAGCAGACCCCGGTCAGCGACGTGATCGCGACGATCCGCGGCACGAAGAAGCCGGACGAGAAGGTCGTGCTCGGCGGCCACTACGACGCCTGGACCTACGGCGCGAGTGACAACGTCAGCGGCTGGACGGCGATGATGGAGGTCGGCCGGAGCCTCGGCCGTCTACTCGATCGCGGCTGGCGCCCGGACCGCACGATCGTGATCGCGGGCTGGGACGGCGAGGAGTACGGCCTCTTCGGCTCCACCGAGTGGGTCGAGCAGTTCCAGAGGGACC
>DATNGY010000307.1:0-9859 GCA_035605735.1 Solirubrobacteraceae bacterium | reverse complement strand
GGCGCGCTCTTCGCGGGGACGCTCGGGGCGCTCGACCGCATCGGCATCGACACGGCCGCGGTCCGCGGAAGCGAGCGGCGGCTGCTCTTCGAGGACGTCGGCATCGTGACCATGCGCCCCTCGGACGTGCCGACCTACGTCGAGGCGGGCGCCGCCGACCTCGGGATCTGCGGCAAGGACGTGCTCGTCGAGCAGCGCGAGCGACGGGTCTTCGAGCTGCTCGACCTCGGCTACGGGGCGTGCCGAATGGTGCTCGCGACCGTCGCCGGCGACCCCGATCCCGCGGCGGAGGCGCTGCGGCGCCTCGGCGTCATCCGCGTCGCCACCAAGTACCCGCGGACCGCGGCCCGATGGTCGGAGCAGACCGGGCGCCAGGCCGAGATCGTCGAGGTCAAGGGCTCCGTCGAGCTCGCGCCGCTCACCGGCCTCGTCGAGGCGATCGTCGATCTCACGGCGACGGGGACGACGCTGCGCGAGAACGGGCTCGTCATCCGCGAGGAGATCGCCCGGTCGACGGCGCGGCTGATCGCCAACCCGGTCGCGCACAAGCTCAAGGCCGCGGCCATCGACGAAGTGCTGGAGCGCCTGCGTGCCGGTTGAGCGCCTGACGCTCGGGGATCCCGCGGAGACCGCCGCGCGCGTACGCGCGCTCGCGCCCGGTCGCGACTCCGTCGCGGGTGCCGTGCGGTCGATCGTCGACGACGTTCGCGCCCGCGGGGACGCCGCCCTGCGCGAGTACGTCGCGCGCTTCGACTCCGTCGCCGGCGATCTCGTCGTCGGGCGCGACGAGCTCGATCGCGCGCTGGCCACGCTCGACCCCGACGTGCGCGCCGGGCTCGAGGCGGCGATCGCGAACGTGCGGGCGGTGGCGGAGGCGGGGCTGGACGCCGAGGTCGACGTCGCGCTGGCGCAAGGGCAGCGCGTGCGCCTGCGCGAGGTGCCGGTCGCCCGCGCGGCGATCTACGTTCCCGGCGGACGCGCGCCCTATCCGAGCACGGTGGTCATGGGCGTCGTCACCGCGCGGGCGGCGGGCGTCGGCGAGGTCGTTGTCTGCGCCCCGGGCGCGCACCCCGTCATCCTCGCGGCGTGCGCGCTCTGCGGCGCCGACGAGGTCTTTCGCATGGGCGGCGCGCACGCCGTCGCCGCGCTCGCGTACGGCACCGACCTCGTCGCTCGCGTCGACGTCGTCGCGGGCCCGGGCAACCTCTTCGTGCAGGAGGCCAAGCGGCTCGTCTGCGGCGACGTCGGGATCGACGGCTTCGCGGGCCCGAGCGACCTCGTGGTCATCGCGAGCGCCGGCGCCGACCCGCGGCTCGTCGGGCTCGACCTCGCCGCGCAGGCCGAGCACGGCGCCGGGACCGTCATCTGCGCGGTCGCCGACGATCCCAGCCTCCTCGACGCGATCGACCTCGATCCGGGCGCGGCGGCCGCAGCGCTCGTCACGGCGCCCGACCTCGCAGGCGCGCTCGCCTTCGCGGAGGCCTTCGCTCCCGAGCACCTGCAGCTCGTCGGGGCGCAGGCCGAGGCGCTCGCGTCGGACGTCCGCAGCGCCGGCTGCCTCTTCGTGGGCGCCGAGAGCGGCACCGCGTTCGGCGACTACGTGGCCGGCTCGAACCACACGCTGCCCACCGGGGCGCCGCCCGCTTCGCCTCCGGCCTCTCCGCGCGCCACTTCCGCCGCAGGATGAGCGAGGTCCGCATCGGCCCGGCGGCGGCGGCGCTCGCGCGGGCCGCCGCGCCCGTGGCGCGGGCCGAGGGCTTCGAGCTGCACGCGGCCTCGATGGAGGTTCGGGAGAATCCGGCGCCATGACGCGCGGCGCCGAGCTCGAGCGGGAGACGAGGGAGACGAGCATCCGCCTCGCGCTCGCGCTCGACGGAACGGGCGCGGGGAAGCGCGCTACGGGGGTCGGCTTCCTCGACCACATGCTCGACCTGCTCGCCCGCCACGGGCGCCTCGACCTCGACGTCGCGGTGACCGGAGACCTCGAGACCGGCGCCCACCACACGGTCGAGGACACGGGGATCGTGCTCGGCCAGGCGCTCGATGCGGCGCTCGGCGACCGCGCGGGGATCGCGCGGTACGGTCACGCGGTCGTGCCCATGGACGAGGCTCGCGCGGCCTGCGCCCTCGACATCTCCGGCCGGCCGCTGTGCCGGTTCGAGGCCGACCTGCCGCCCGGCGGCACGGGCGGCTTCGACCACGAGCTCGCCGAGGAGTTCTTCCGCGCGGTGGCCAACGGCGCTCGCCTCACGCTCCACGTCGACGTCGAGACTGGCACGAACGCCCACCACATGATCGAGGCCGCGTTCAAGGCGTTCGCGCGGGCGCTGCGCGCCGCCGTCGCCATCGACCCGGCCGAGACCGGCGTGCCGTCGACGAAGGGCACGCTGACGTGACGCTCGGGATCGTCGACCACGGCCTCGGCAACCGGCGCAACGTCGAGAAGGCGCTCGCCCGCGTCGGGGTCGACGCGGTCGTGACCGCCGACCACGAGGCGCTGCGGCGCGCGGACGGGCTCGTCGTCCCCGGCGTCGGCGCGTTCCCCGCGGGGATGGCCGGGCTGCGCGAGCGCGGCCTCGACGAGCTCGTCGTCGAGCGTGCGGGCGACGGCACACCGATCCTCGGCCTCTGCGTGGGCATGCAGCTGCTCTTCGAGCGCTCGACCGAGCTCGGCGGCGACACCGGCCTCGGCCTCCTTGCCGGCGACGTCCTCCCGCTCGACGCGCCCGGCCACAAGATCCCGCACATCGGCTGGAACGTCGTGACCTTCACGCACGCGTCGCCGCTGACCGCGGGCCTCGGCGACGCAGCGGCCTTCTACCACGTGCACTCGTTCGCGCCGCGCCCGGCCGACGAGGAGGTCGTCCTCGGTCGCGGCGAGCTCGGGCGTCCGTTCGTCTCGCTCGTCGAGCACGGCAACGTCTTCGGCGCCCAGTTCCACCCCGAGAAGTCCTCGACGTCCGGCCTGCGGCTGCTCGCCAACTTCGCGCGCGTCTGCGCGGCCGTGCGCGCGTGATCCTCTACCCGGCGATCGACATCTCCGAGGGCCAGGCCGTACGGCTGCGCCAGGGCGACTTCGGCGCGAAGACCGTCTACCGCGACTCGCCGCTCGAGGCCGCCCGCGGGTGGCTGGAGGCGGGCGCGCGCTTCCTGCACGTCGTCGACCTCGACGGCGCCAGAACGGGGACGCCGCACGCCCTCGAGCACCTCGAGCGCATCACGAACGAGCTGCCCGTCCCCGTCCAGTACGGCGGCGGGCTGCGCTCGCTGCCGGCCGTGCGCGACGCGCTGCGAGCAGGCGCCGAGCGAGTGATCCTCGGGACTGCGGCCTACAACGACGTCGACTTCCTCGACGACGTCATGGGCGCGTTTCGCGAGCGCGTGATCGTCAGCGTCGACGCCCGCGGCGGCCACGTCTCGACCTCGGGCTGGCAGGAGACGACGCAGATGCCGGCCGACAGCGTCATCGAGCGCCTCCAGGGCCGGGGCGTGCACTCGTTCGTCTACACGAACGTCGACCGCGACGGCATGCTCGCCGGCCCCGACCTCGACGAGGTACGCCGGATCGCGGTCATCGTGCGCGGGCGTTTCCTGTATTCGGGCGGGATCGGCGACCTCGCCGACCTCGAGGCGCTCGCCGCGCTGCGCCAGGTCAACCTCGGCGGGGTGATCGTCGGAAAGGCCCTCTACGAGGGCCGCTTCACGCTCGCCGAGGGCCAGCGCGCGCTGGAGGCCTGACCGGCGGCTCACGCCGTGAGCTCGACGATGCCGCCCGCGGCGCACGCGTCCTGGGCGACGAGTCCCTCAGGCGCGCCACGGAATCGAGGCGATCGAGCAGGCCTCGCGTGATCCCGCGATGCAGCGTGCAGATCGCGCGCCGGCCGCGGCGTCTACATTGGCGGCGATGCATCTCAAGCGCGTGATCCCGTGCCTCGACGTCGACGGCGGTCGCGTCGTCAAGGGGACGAACTTCGTCGGCCTGCGCGATGCCGGCGACCCGGTCGCGCTCGCCGAGCGCTACGACGCCGACGGCGCCGACGAGCTCGTGTTCCTCGACATCACCGCGACGCACGAGCGCCGGGACACGATCGTCGAGCTCGCGCGCCGCACCGCCGACAACGTCTTCATCCCGTTCACGATCGGCGGCGGCATCCGCTCGGTCGCCGACGCCCAGGCCGTGCTCGACGCGGGCGCCGACAAGGTCAGCGTGAACTCCGCCGCGGTCGCGCGCCCCGAGCTCGTCGACGAGCTGGCGCGGCGCTTCGGCGCCCAGTGCGTCGTGCTCGCCATCGACGCCCGAGCGCGTCCCGAGCGCGGGTGGGAGGTCGTCGTCGCCGGCGGCCGGACGCCCACGGGACGCGACGCGGTGGCGTGGGCGCGCGAGGGCGTCGAGCGCGGCGCGGGGGAGATCCTCCTCACGAGCATGGACCGCGACGGCACGGAGGACGGCTACGACCTCGAGCTCACGAGCGCCGTCGCCGTCGCCGTCGCCGTGCCCGTCATCGCGTCCGGCGGCGCCGGCGCGCTCGACCACCTCGTCGAGGCGCTGCGCGCCGGCGCCGACGCCGCGCTCTGCGCCTCGATCTTCCACTTCGGCGCCCACACCGTCCCCGAGGCCAAGGCGCACCTCGCGGCCGCGGGCGTGGCCGTGCGGGCGTAGCGCCGATGCGCAGCGCCGGCGAGGCCCTGGCCGCCCTGCGCGCCGACCCGTGCGGCGCGCGCCTGCTCCGCGCGTTCGCGCCGGGCGAGGGCGTGAGCCTGGTCGGCGGCGCGGTCCGCGACCTCCTCCTCGGCCGGTGCCCGCGCGAGCTCGACCTCGTCGTCGAGGGCGACGTCGAGGCCGCCGCCGAACGCCTGGGCGGAGTCGTCATGCAGCACGACCGCTTCGGCACCGCTCGCGTGGTCACCGACGACGGGTGCACGTACGACCTCGCGCGAGCGCGGGCCGAGAGCTACGCGCACCCGGGCGCGCTCCCCGATGTGCGCCCGGCGGGGCTCGAGGAGGACCTCCGCCGCCGCGACGCGAGCGTCAACGCGATCGCGCTGGGCCTCGACGGGCGCCTCGTGGCGGTCGAGGGCGCGCTCGACGACCTCCGCGCCGGCGTTCTGCGCGTCCTGCACCCGCGCTCCTTCGAGGACGACCCGACGCGGATCTGGCGACTCGCGCGCTACGCCACACGGCTGCGCTTCACCGTCGAGCCGGCCACCCGCGCGCTCGCCGCGGCGGCCGATCCCACGATCGTGAGCGGAGACCGCCTCGGAGCGGAGCTGCGCCTCGCCTTGCGCGAGCCCGACCCGCCGGCGGCGCTCGAGGCCGCCCGCGCGCTGAACGCCCGGCTCCTGCCGCCCGCGCTCGAGCCGCGCCCGCGCGGCCTCGACGACGCGCTCGCGCTGCTGCCGCCCGACGGTCGCGCCGATCTCCTCGCGCTCGCCGCCGCGACGGCGACGATGGACCTGCCCGCGCTCCTGGCGTGGCTCGATGCCATGGGCTTCACGGCCGACGAGCGCGACCGCGTGGCGGCGGGCTCGCGGGCCTTCCTCGGCGCCCCGCTGCGGGCGGCGGGGACGCCGGCGCAGATCGCGCGGGCCGCGCGCGGCGCCCCGCTCGAGGCGATCGCGCTCGCCGGCGGCCCGAACGCGCGCCGCTGGCTCGAGGAGCTCCGACACGTGCGCCTGGAGATCGACGGCCACGACCTGCTCGCAGCCGGGATCCCCGAGGGCCCGGAGATCGGCGCGCGCCTTCAGCGCGCGCTGGACCGCAAGCTCGACGGCGAGGTCTCGGGGCGCGAGGCCGAGCTCGCCGCGGTGCTCGAGGGATAGCGTGGGGGCCATGGCGGACCCCAACGCGTTGCGCTGGGACGGCGCGCCCGGCCACTACGAGGTCTGGTACGTCACCGCGACCGACCCGGCGAGCGGTGTCGGGCTGTGGCTGCGCTTCACGCTGCGCGCGGCGCTCGCCGGCGGCGGCGAGTGCGCCTTGTGGTGCCTGGCCATGCAGCGCGACGGGACGCGCTTCGCGCGCAAGGCGACGTTCGCGCTCGACCGGCTCGAGGCCGAGCGCGCGCCGTTCCGCCTGCGGCTGGCGGGCGCCGAGCTCTCCGACCGCGGGAGCGCGGGGGAGATCGGGGACGACTGCGCCTGGGAGCTCTCGTGGACTCCGCGGCTGCGGGCCGCGCCTCACGTCCACCCGCTCCTGCTGCGCGCGCGCCTGGCGCGCACGGAGGTCGTGGTCGTCCATCCGGTCCTCGCGCTGTCCGGGACCATGCGCCTCGGCGAGCGTGCGCTCGCGCTCGACGGCGCGGGCGGCGGCCAGGCGCACGTCTGGGGCAGCGGGCACGCCGCGCGCTGGGCGTGGGCGCACGCGAGCGACCTGCGCGGCCTCGACGGCGCGGCCCGGCCGGACGCCTACGTCGACGCGGTCTCCGCCTACGTGCGCCGCGGCGGACGCGAGCTCGGCCCGAGCACCGCGGTCGTCGGGCGGGTGCTCGGCGACGACTTCGCCGCGACCTCACCGGTGCGCGTTGCGACCGCACGGAGCCGCTTCGGGCTGACCTCGTGGGACTTCCGGGCCCGCGACGGCGCGCGGCGCCTCGAGGGCGCGGTCGACGCGCCGCGAGCGTCGCTCGCCGGCGTCACGTACCACGACCCCGACGGCACGCCGGCCTACTGCTACAACAGCGAGGTGGCCTCGCTGCGCCTCGTCGTCCGCGACCGCGCCGCCCGCGGGCGGCCCGGCTGGATCGTCCGGGACACGCTCGTCGCCGACGGCCGCGCGCACTGCGAGTACGGGCAGCGCGCGCCGGTGCCGGGCGTCGAGCTGCTGCTTCCGTGAGGCCCGACCGCGGGTCTTCCCGCAGCCGCAGCCGCGCCTCGGATGCGGCGCGCGACGCGACCTCCAGACCCCGGCTCGCGACCCCGTTCGGGTGGGACGGCGAGCACCTGCGCGTCGAGCTGCCCGCGGGCGCCGCGCTCTTCACGACGCGCCGCGGCGGCGTCAGCCAGGGCGCCTTCGCGTCGCTGAACCTCGGGCCCTGGACCGAGGACGACCCCGCGCACGTCGCCGCCAACCGCGAGCGCGTGCGCGAGCTCGTCGGCGCCCGACGGCTGCTCCAGGGTCGCCAGGTCCACGGCACGCGCGTCGCCGTCGACGAGGGCCACGGCGAGGACGCCGACGGCCAGGCGACCACTCGAGCGGGCGTCGCGGCGATCGTCCTCGTCGCCGACTGCCTACCCGTCGTCCTCGTCGCGCCGGCGGCCGCGGCCGTCATCCACGCGGGCTGGCGCGGCCTGGCCGGCGGCGTCATCGAGGCCGGCGTGCGGGCGGTCGGCGAAGGTCCGGTGGCCGCGGCCATCGGCCCTGGCATCGGCCCGTGCTGCTACGAGGTCGGGCCCGACGTCCACGCCGCGCTCGGCACGTCGGGCCCCACCGCCGACCTCAAGGCCGTCGCCCGCGCGCACCTCGAGGCGGCCGGCGTCGCCGCGGTGCACGACTGCGGGCTCTGCACGAGCTGCGACCCGGTCCGCTTCTTCTCTCATCGCCGCGACGGTGGCCTCACCGGTCGCCAGGCGGGGCTGGCGTGGCGGGCCTGACCGAGCGCCTCGACGGCGCGCGCGTGCGCGACAACCTCGCGCGGATCCGCGAGGAGATCGCGCGCGACGACGTCGAGGTCCTCGCCGCGGTGAAGTACGTCCCGCTCGCGGCGCTCGGCGTCCTCGTCGAGGCCGGCGTCACGCTCGTCGGCGAGAACCGCGCCCAGGAGCTCGAGCGCAAGTCGCGCGCCTTCCCCGGCCTCACCTGGGACTTCATCGGCCACGTCCAGAGCCGCAAGGTCAAGCAGATCCTCCCGCACGTGCGGCTCATCCACTCCGTCGCCAGCGACTCGGTCCTGCGCCAGCTCGCGCGTCACGCGACGCCCGCTACCGAGGTGCTCGTCGAGGTCAACGTCGCCCGCGAGCCGGGCAAGAGCGGGATCGACCCGGCCGAGCTCGACGCGTTCCTCGAGCGCTGCCCGTGCCGCGTCGGCGGGCTCATGACGATGCCGCCCGAGACGTCCGATCCGGAGGGCAGCCGCCCCTGGTTCGCCGAGCTCGCGCGCCTCGCGGGCGAGCGCGGGCTGCGACGGCTCTCGATGGGGACCTCCCAGGACTACGTCGTCGCCGCGCAGGAAGGCGCTACGATCGTGCGGATCGGCACGAAGCTGTATGGATAATACGGCAGGATTCCGCCGCTCGAGGGATAACCTTCCCGACTGAGATGGCCTTTCGCGACTCATGGCATCGCGCGCTGGTCTACTTCGGCCTCGCCGAGGACCGCGACCCGTACGAGGAGGAGCTCGACGAGCCCCAGCCCGAGCCGCGGGCCGATGAGCGCCCGCGCGAGCGCCAGAACGTCCGCCGCCTGAACCGCCGGCGCCGCGACGAGTTCGACGACATCTTCGCCGACGACGAGCCCGCGGACCGGCGCACGGCCGTGCTGCGCTCGGTGCGCGGCGGCAACGGGCAGAGCGACGTCCGCGTGCATCTCGTGATTCCGAAGTCGTTCAACGACGCCCAGCAGGTCGCCGACCGCTTCAAGGACGAGATCCCGGTCGTCCTCAACCTCCAGGGCACGGAGAACGACCTCTCCTAGCGGCTCATCGACTTCGCCTCCGGGCTCACGTATGCGCTCGACGGCGGGATGCAGCGGATCGCCGACAAGGTCTTCATGCTCACGCCGCGCAACGTGAAGCTCTCGGCCGAGGAGCGCGCCCAGCTCAACGAGAAGGGCTTCTTCAACCAGTCCTGACGGCGGGGCGACGGGCGACGCTCTACCGTGGGCGGTCGTCCATGCAGATAGGACTGATCGGATCGGGGAACATGGCGCGGGCGCTCGCCCGGGGCTGGGGCCGGCCAGTCCTGTGCACCGACGTCGTTGCCGGACGCGCCCGCGCGCTCGCGGACGAGGTCGGGGGGGAGGCGCTTCCGAGCGGCGCCGACGTCGCCCGCCGCGCCGACGTGGTCGTCCTGTGCCACAAGCCCCATGGCCTCGCCCCGGTCGCCGCCGAGATCGCGGCGGACGCTCGAGCGGTGATCTCGATCCTCGCCGCCACGCCGCTCGCCGAGGTGAAGGCCGCCTACCCTGCGCGACCCGTCTACCGGGCGCTGCCGAGCACCCCGGTCGAGGTGCGCCAGGGCGCGGTGGTCCTCGCGGCCGACGAGGAGCAGGAGCCCGAGCTCGACGCGGCCGTGCGCGATCTCCTCGCCGAGCTCGGGACGCTCGTCGTCCTGGACGACGCCCTCGTCGACGTCGCCATGGGCCTCATGAGCAACGCGCCGGCCTACTACGCGCTCGTCGTCGAGGCCCAGGTCGACGCCGGCGTGCGCCACGGCCTCGCGCCCGAGCAGGCCTCGGAGCTCGTCGTGCAGACGATGGGCGGGACGGCGGAGCTCCTGCGCCGGGCGCGCTACGACACGCTCGCGGCGCGGCGCGCCGTCACCTCGCCGGGCGGCTCCACGGCCCGCGGGCTCGACGCGCTCGAGCGCGGCGGCGTGCGCGCGGCGTTCTCCGACGCCCTCGATGCGATCCTCCGCACGCGATGAGCCTCGTCCTGGCCACGTTCCGCGATTCGCTGGCCGACTACGTGCTGGCGCTCATCCGCGTCTACACGCTGCTGATCATCGCCTACATCCTCAGCTCGCTCTTCTTCGGCTTCGGCGGCCGCGTGCCCTACTCGCGGTGGTCGAGCGCGCTGCTGGGCTTCCTGCGCGACGTGTGCGAGCCCTACCTGCGGATCTTCCGGCGCTTCATCCCGATGATCGGACCGCTGGACATCAGCCCGATCGTGGCCTTGGTCGTGCTCCAGATCGTGGGCAACCTCGT
>DATNGY010000306.1:0-2488 GCA_035605735.1 Solirubrobacteraceae bacterium | reverse complement strand
GGTCCCTGCACGAGGCGTGCGGCGCGGTCGCGCAGGTCCTGGTCGACCTGGCGGCGCCCGTCGTGCGCGACCGTCGCCAGGAGGAGCGCGCCCGCGATCACGCCGCCGAGGGCGACGGCCGCGAGCGCGGCGAGCGTGAGGCGCGTGCGCAGGCTGCCGGGGAGCCTCACGGCCGCAGCACCCACCCGACGCCGCGGACCGTCCGCAGCACGCGCGGCTCGCCGACCGCCTCGAGCTTGCGTCGCAGGTAGCCGACGAAGACGTCGACGACGTTCGTCTCGACCGCGCTCGTGTAGCCCCAGACGCGCTCGAGCAGCTGATCGCGCGAGAGCACCTGCCCGGGGTGGCGCGCAAACGCCTCGAGCAGCTCGAACTCGCGGCGCGTGAGCTCGAGGTCGCGCCCGGCCCGCGTGGCGACGCGCCGCCGCGGGTCCACGACGACGTCGCCGACGACGGCCGGCCCCGTCCCGGCGTGGCCGCGACGGCGCAGGAGCGCGTGCAGGCGGGCGGTCAGCTCTGGGAGCGCGAACGGCTTGACCAGGTAGTCGTCGGCGCCGGCCTGCAGGCCCGCGACGCGGTCCTCGACGTCGTCGCGCGCGGAGAGGATGCAGACCGGCACGTCGAGCCCGGCGGTCCGCAGGCGCCGGACGACGCTGACGCCGTCGAGGTCGGGCATCGCGACGTCGAGGACGATGACCGCGGGCGGGCGCGCGGCGATCGCGTCGAGCGCGGCGCGCCCGCCGTCGGCCGTGGTCACGCTGAAGCCCTCGAGCGCGAGGGCGCGCTCGAGGGCCTGGCGGACGGAGGCCTCGTCGTCGACGACGAGGACGAGCGGGTCAGGGGCGCCGATCGCCGGCCCCCGGTCGTGGCCTACGGGCCATGCCTCCAATCATGCGGCAAGGAGCCCAGCGCGTCCTTCACCTTGTTCACGTCGAGGTTGAGCTTCTTGGCGACGGCCGCGGCGAGGGCGTCGAAGCGCGCCTGCTGTTCGGCCTGGCGCTGGGCGCGCACCTTGGAGAGCGCGGCCTTGACCTTCGCCTCGTCGAGGCCGAGGGCATTGGCGAGGTCGGCCGCGAGGTTGGCGCTGCCGGCCCGTGCCCCGCGGCCCGGCCGCGGGTCGCGCAGCGCGTTGCGCAGCTTGGCGGGGTCGATGCCGAGGGCCTTCGCGAGGGCGGCGATCGGTCCGCCGGACCGCGGCCCGGCGGAGCGCAGGCTGTCGAGCGCGGAGCGCACCTTGCCGACGTCGATGCCGAGCTTGGCGGCGAGCGCCTGGGCGAAGTCGTCGCGCAGGGCGCGGCCCGGGCGCAGCTTGGACAGCGCGGCGTCGAGCTGCGCGGTCGTCACGCCGAGCGCCTTGGCGAGGTCGGCGTCGGGCCGGGCGCCGGCCGGCGGCCCGAGCTGGGCGCGCGCGTCGAGCAGCGCGGAGCGCAGGGCGGCCGTCGAGACGCCGAGCTTGCGGGCGACGGCGTCGAGTCCGGCGCCGCCGAAGAACCCGCGCATGCGGCCGGGGCCGCACCACGCGGCGCCGCGCCGGGTGGTGGAGTGCGTGGTCGCGGTCGTCGTCGACCCGGACTGGGCGGCGGCCGAGCCGCCGCCGGTCTGGCTGCCGAGGGCGTAGGCGCCCGAGGCGAGCGCGACGGCACCGCCGACCACGGCGACCGTCGTCTTCGGTCTGAAGGTCATGGCCGCAAGCCTGCCGGCCGAGCTTGAGAGCGACCTAAGAAGCCGCGAGCAGGCGACGCAGCACGAGCGGCGCGCCGGCGCGCGCGTACAGGACGGCGGCGAAGAGGGCGGCGGCGAGCGCGGCCGCACCGCCGAGGACGAGCCCGGCGCGCGGGCCGGCGACCTCGGCGAGCCACCCCACGAGCGGCGCGCCGATCGGCGTCGAGCCGAGGAAGACGATCGAGTAAAGGGACATGACGCGCCCGCGCATCGCCGGCGCGGCCCCGAGCTGCAGCGACGAGTTCACGCCGGCCGCGAACGTCACGGAGACCGCCCCGAGCGCCGCCAGCGAAGCGGCCTGGAGCGCGAGCGTGGGCGCGCTCGCGGCGACGAGCTCGACGATCCCGAAGGCCGCGGCCGCGCCGACGAGCAGCCGCGGGCTCACGCGCCCGCGCGCCCCGGTCACGAGCGCGCCCACGACCGAGCCCACGCCCATCGCCGCGGTCAGCAGCGCGTAGGTCGACGCGCCGGCGTGCCACGTCTGGTCCGCGAGCAACGGCATCAGGACCTGGAAGTTGAAGGCCAGCGTGCCGACCACCGCCATCATCCCGAGCGGGATCCACAGCGCCGGCGACGAGCGCACGTACCCCAGCGCGTCGCGGATCTGGCGCTGTCCCTTCTCGACCGGCGCGGCCGTCCGCAGCGACCTCGCGTCCATCCCGTGCAGGGCCACGAGCATCGCGCCGAACGACAGCGCGTTGAAGGCGAAGCACGGCCCGACGCCGGCGAGTGCGATGACGGCGCCCGCCGTTGCGGGACCGAGGAT
>DATNGY010000305.1:0-2188 GCA_035605735.1 Solirubrobacteraceae bacterium | reverse complement strand
ACCACGACGCGGTCCTCGCCGCCACGCACGGCCATCCGCTCGCGCTGACGCTCCTGCTCGACCTCTTCGCCCAGCGCGGCGACGCGACCGACGAGCCGCCGCCCGACCTGCGCGCGGTCCCCGACGTGGTCGCGAACCTCGTGGAGAGCTTCGTCGACGAGGTGCCGACCGCGCAGCACCGCACCGCGGTGCACGTCGTCGCCCACGCGCGAACCACCACCGTGGCGACGCTGCGGCGCGCGATCGGCGACGAGCTCGCGGACGAGCTGTTCGCATGGCTGCGCGGGCTCTCGTTCGTCGAGGTCGGCCCGCACGGGCTCCTCCCGCACGACCTCGCGCGCGACGTCCTCGAGGCCGACCTGCGCTGGCGCGACACCGAGACGTTCGTGCAGCTGCACCGCCGGATCCGCGACGAGGTCGTCGCCCGCCTGCGGAGCACGGACGGCGTCGAGCTTCAGCGCGCGCTGGCGGACCTCATGTTCCTGCACCGGGGCAACCCGATCACGCCGCAGGCGTGGGACTGGAGCACGCTCGGCCACGTCTACGCCGACGCGCTGCGCGAGGGCGACGCCGCGGCGATCCTGGCCATGGTCCGCCGCCACGAGGGCGTGGCCTCGGCGGCGATCGCGGCGCGCTGGCTCGAGCGCCAGCCCGCCGCCTTCACGCCCTTCCGCGCCCAGGGCCCCGAGCCGGTCGGCTTCCTGGCGCAGCTCGCGCTCCACGAGGCCGACCCCGATGACGTCGCGGCCGACCCGGTCGCGCGCGCCGCGTGGGAGCACGCGCAGCGCCAGTCGCCGCCGCGCCCCCAGGACGAGGTCCTGATCGGCCGCTTCTTCATGGACCGCGGGGCCTACCAGGCCCCGTCACCGTCCTTCAACGTGCTCACGATCCGGACGACGCAGGAGTGGCTGCGGCGCCCGCGGCTGTCCTGGTACTACATGGTGTTCGCCGATCCCGAGGCGTTCGGGCCGCTGATGGCCTACATCCATTTCGCGCGGGCGCCCGAAGCCGACGCCGAGGTCGGCGGCCATCGCCTCGGCGCCTTCGCGCGCGACTGGCGGCGCTCGCCGGCGGACGAGTGGCTGGAGCTCATGGCCGAGCGCGAGCTCTCGAGCCAGGCGCCTGCGCCGGCGGCGGCTGCGCCGGAGGAGCTCGCGCTCTCCGAGCGGGCCTTCGCCGAGGCCGTGCGCGCGGCCCTGCGCGACCTGCGCCGGCCCGACGCGCTGGCCGCCAACCCGCTCCTGCGCACGCGGACCGTGCGCGAGCGTTGCGGCGACGATCCCGTCGCCGCGCTGCGCGACCTGATTGTCGAGGCAGTCGACGCGCTCGCCGCCGAGCCGCGCGACGCGAAGCTCGCGCGCGCCCTGCAGCGCACGTACGTGACGCCGGCAGCGACGCAGGAGGCGGCGGCGGAGCTGCTGGGGCTGCCGTTCAGCACCTACCGCGGGCACCTCGCGCGCGGGATCGAGCGGGTCGCCGAGCGCCTGTGGCACTGCGAGCTCTACGGCCCGTCGGTCGGGGGGCCGTAGGCGACTCGGCAGCGATCCGCCAGCGATTCGGCAGCTTCTCGTCTGGCGTATGGGCAGCCGGCCCGAGGACGCTCCCCGCGCACGAAGGTCGACCCAAGGGGGCGCGCGATGCAGCAGACAGGCGGACACGCGGTGGTGATCGGGGCGAGCATGGCGGGGCTGCTCGCGGCGAGGGCGCTGGCCGAGCGCTTCGAGCGCGTCACGGTCATCGACCGCGACGCGCTACCCGCCGGCGCCGAGACCCGACGGGCGGTGCCTCAGGGCCGGCACGCGCACGCGCTGCTCGCGCACGGGCAGGCGTGCTTGGACGCGCTGCTGCCCGGGCTCACCGACGAGCTCGTTGCGGCGGGAGCCGCGACGTGCGAGCGGCTGGCGGATTTGCGCGTGGTGCTCAACGGCCACGAGCTCGCACGCGCGGCGACCGGCACGCGCTCGGTCTACGCGAGCCGCCCGTTCTTCGAGTGCCACGTGCGCCGCCGGGTCGCGGCGCTCCCCGGCGTCACCGTCGTCGACCGTTGCGATGTCGTCGGGCTCGTGGCCGCCGAGGACGGAGGCCGCGTCACGGGCGTGCGAACCCTCGCCCGCGAGGACGGCAGCGCCGAGGGCATGGTCGCCGCGGACCTCGTGGTGGCAGCCTGCGGCCGTGGCGCGCGCCTGCC
>DATNGY010000304.1:0-3625 GCA_035605735.1 Solirubrobacteraceae bacterium | reverse complement strand
AAGGCCATCATCCTCAACCTACTGTCGGTGGGCGCGGCCTACGGGGTCCTCGTCCTCGTCTTCCAGGACGGCCACGGCGAGGGCCTGCTCGGGTTCACGTCGAACGGCGGGATCACGTCGTGGCTGCCGCTCTTCCTCTTCGTGATCCTGTTCGGGCTCTCGATGGACTACCACGTCTTCATCCTGTCCCGGGTTCGCGAGGCGTGGCAGGGCGGGATGACGACGAGCGAGGCCGTGCGCCACGGCATCTCGACCACGGCCGGGACCGTGACGAGCGCCGCGGTCGTCATGGTCGTCGTCTTCTCGGTCTTCGTGACGCTGAGCTTCCTGGACTTCAAGGAGATGGGCGTTGGCCTCGCCGTGGCGGTTCTCATCGACGCGACGATCGTCCGCGGCGTGCTGCTCCCGGCCTCGATGAAGGTGCTGGGCGACTGGAACTGGTACCTGCCGCGGTGGCTCGAGTGGATCCCGACCTCGCAGGAGGCGCGATCGCCCGAGCGACCCGCGGAGCCGAGCGAGGCGCCGTCCGGCTCCGCGCGCGCATGAGCACGCCGGGGGCGCCCGAGCGCCGGCACCGCAGCCGCCTCGCGATCTGGCTCGGCGCGATCGCCGCCGTCATCGGGCTGCTCCTCGCCGCCGCCGGCGCGGCCGTCCTCATCGTCGGCGGGTCGGACGGCAGGCTGACCACCGACCGCAGCCGCCTCGCCACGCCGACGAGCGCGCTCGTCTCGCAGACGGCATCGATCGACGACACGGCCGGCGCCGCCGATGCGCTCGGCGACGTGCGCATCCGGGTCTCCGCCGAAGCAGCCGGCGGGCGGCCGCTCTTCGTGGGCATCGGCCGCTCGCGCGACGTCGACCGCTACCTCGCCGGCGTCCCGGCCGACGAGATCACCGACTTCGAGGTCGACCCCCTACGCGTCGAGCGCTCGCGCCGGGCCGGCACGCGGACGCCCGCCCCGCCCGCGCGGCAGACATTCTGGGTCGCCCGCGCCACCGGGCGGACCGCGGACCTGGAGTGGAAGCTGCGCGACGGCGACTTCCGCGCGGTCGTCCTGAACGCGGACGGCAGCCGCGGGGTCGACACGCGGGCGAAGTTCGGCGTCGAGGTCCCGGCCCTGCCCTGGATCGGCCTCGGGCTGCTCGTCGCCGGCCTCGTGCTGCTCGCCGGCGGCGTCGTCGCCATCGTCGTCGGTTCGCGTCGGGTGCCCGCCTGAGTGCGGCGCCTCAGGCGGCGGCGCGCGCCGGCGTCAGCTGCGCGAGGAGCGCCGCCGGTGCCTCGTCGACCGCCGGCAGCGCGGCGATCTCCGCCTGCGCGCGACGCGCGGCCGCGCGGAACGACGGCTCGGCGAGCACGCGGCGGACCGCCGCGGCGAGCTCCGCGGGACCATCAAGCAGCGCGACCCCCGCGCCGAGCGCGGCGACGCGCTCGGCGTTGCGCGGCTGGTCGGCGAAGCGAGGTAGGACGACCGCGGGCACGCCGGCGGCGAGGGCCAGGCGGGTCGAGCCGGCGCCGCCGTGGCTGACGATCGCGGCCGCGTGCGGCATGACCTCGGCCTGCGGGAGCCAGCGCTCGAGGTGGACGTTGGCGGGCACGTCGCCGACGACGGCGCGGTCGACCTCGATGCCGATCGTGAGGAGCACGCGCGCGGGGACGTCCGCGAGCGCCGCCGCCGTCGCGGCGAAGAGCTCGCGGAAGAAGGGCAGGCGCGGAGTGACCGTGCCGAACGTGACGTAGACGAGCGGGCGCCGATCCTCGCCCCACCACGGCGGGAGCGGCGCGGCCGGCGGCGTGGGCTCGCGGAAGCGCACGGCGTGCGGCGGCCCGAGGTCCGCGGGATCCTCCATCGCCGCGGGCAGGATCGTCAGGTAGGGGCTGTCGTGGACGGAGCGCCCGGACGGATCGGGCCGCAGGCCGAGCTTGCGCCGGTGGCGGTCGATCGCGGGCGCGGCGACCGGGACGCCCCAGGTCTCGGTGCCGGCGGCCATGATCGCGATGCGGCCGTGGGGGACGCCGTGGCGCTCGGCGGCGAGCAGGCCCGCGACCTCGGTCGTCTCGCGCAGGACGACGCCGGGCCGGAAGCTCGCGACGAGCTCGAGCAGACCGGGAAGCGAGGCCCGCACGTCGACTCCGGCGAAGACCTCCTGGACGAAGCGGGCGGGCTGCTCGCCCTCGGGCAGCGCGGAGAGCGAGGCGACGATCGCGTCGGCCTCGTCCTCGTCGCGGTCGGCCAGCGCGTGGAAGGGCAGGCCCGCCCGCTCGACCTCCGGACGGGCCTTGCCCGGGGCCGCGAACAGCACGCGATGGCCGTCGTCCTCGAACGCGCGCGCGAAGGGCACGAGCGGCTCGACGTGGCCCGGCCCGCGGTTGGCGGTCATCAGGATGCGCACGTCGTCTGGGACGCCGAGGGCGCCGACGCCTTCCCGGGGCCGCGCTTGCCGTCGCGCAACCCTCGCGCTAGCCTCGGTCGGCCCCGAGATCCGAGGGGCAGGTGGTGTGAATATGACTGCCGCCACGGAAAACGCCACGTCGCGCCGCCGGGCCTGAGCCCGGCCGTTCGCGCGGCGCCGTCTTCCGTCTCTCAAGCACCCTCGGAGGTCTCCCTTGTCGCGCGAAGCGCGCAACCGCGCCCGGCACCGCGGTCCGCAGACGTTCCGATGCCGGCACTGCCGGCTCGACGTGTCGACGTTCGCGCCGGGCACCCGGCACCGCAACCACTGCCCCAACTGCCTCTGGAGCCGGCACCTCGACGGCGACGTGGCCGGGGACCGAGCCGCGGACTGCGGCGGCTCCATGGAGCCCGTCGCCGTCTGCGTGCGCGAGGACGGCGAGTGGTCCCTCGTCCACCGCTGCGGCGGGTGCGCGACCGTGCGCCTGAACCGCGTCGCCGGCGACGACAACCCGCTCGTGCTCATGCGGCTCGCCGTCCGGCCGCTCGCGCGGCCGCCGTTCCCGCTCGAATGGCTCGAGCGCCTGTAGCGACCGCTCAGCTGCGCTACGTGCTGGCGATCGAGCCGCTCGCGTCGGCCGGGCACGACGAAGTCGTAGCGCTCGTCGCCCCCACCGTGCAGCGTTATCTGGGCGTCTAGGCGCGCGCGTCGTCGTCGCGGGTGACGCGGATCCGGCGCGGCCGCGGCGGCGGCGCGACGTCGCGCGCGCGGACGAGGTCGCGCGAGCTGGGGCGCAGCGGGACGAGCTCGGCCTTGAACGAGCGGCGCACCCGCTCGATCTCGGCCTCGAGCTCCTCGCGGATGCGCATCGAGCGCTTCTCGAACGCCTCCAGGCGGCGCGCCGCCCGCTCGAGCTCCTCCTCGAGCTCGAGGACGCGCTCGACCCCCGCGAGGTTGAGCCCGAGGTCGGTCGTCATCTCCTGGATGCGACGCAGCCGGTCGACGTCCGACTGCGAGTACAGGCGCGTGCCCTTCGGCGATCGCTTCGGCTCGATCAGCCCGCGCGCCTCGTACATGCGCAGCGTCTGCGGGTGCATCTCGGCCAGCTCCGCGGCCACCGAGATCATGAAGACGCCGCGCTGGGCGTCGACGGCCACGCGCGTCGCCGTCCGGCGGCGGGAGGCCATCACGAGCCCCCGGCGCTGTGCGCGAAGAGCTTCGCGCGCGGATTGCC
>DATNGY010000303.1:0-3217 GCA_035605735.1 Solirubrobacteraceae bacterium | reverse complement strand
AGATCCGCAGCGTCCACTCCGGCCGCTCCCGCGCCACGCGCTCGAAGGCCTCGATGAGCAGGTCGAAGCCCTTCTGGCGTACGAGCCGGCCGGCGGCGATGACGACGGGATTCGACCCGTCCGAGCGGTCCCCTTCGAGCTCGGCGAGGGCGTTTGGGATCCGCACGACGCGCGTCGGCGCGTCGGCGAGCATGCGCCCGTAGTCGCGCCGGTCGTCCTCGGTGAGCACGGCGAGCGCGTCGAGGTTCCGATAGCCCCAGCGGATCTCGCGGGCGAGCTTGCGACGGTGCGCGACGAAGTTCATGTGCTCCTGGCCCACGACGGCGACATCCGGCGGCGCGAGGCGCATCGCGAGGAGGTTGAGCGCCGGACGCGTCGAGACGAGCACGCCGGGTGGCAGCGAGCGCAGCCGGCGCGCGAGCTGCACGTCGGTCCACAGCGAGCACGACGCGAAGGCGAAGTCGTCGGGGTGCACGAGGATGCTCGGGCCGCGCGCGAGCAGGCGGGCCAGCGCCGGGCGTCGGACCCCGGGCCGGAGGTCTTCGAGCGCGGTGACCGTGACGCTCTCGGGGAGCGGGAAGTACGGCTGCTCCTGGCGGCGCAGCAGGCTGATGATCTCGACCTCGTAGCGGCTCGAGAGGTGCTCGGCCAGGCCGAGCACCGTGCGGATCGTGCCGCCGAGGCCGTAGGCGTGGACGAGCAGCAGGCTGATCCGCGGCGGCGCGCCGGCGACCGCGCCGGGCCGCCGGCGAGGGGGAGGGAGGCGCGCGAGCACGGCGAGCGCCACGCGGCGGGCGAAGCGCACGAGCCCCTTGCCGCGGCGCTCGGAGAACTCGAGCGTCTTGGCCGGGGCGACGGCGGGCCTGCTGTCCGGATCGAACGGCTCCGTGCGCACGCTGAGGTTGTCGTCCTGCGTGAGGTAGGGGCGCACGAGGCGCTCGACGCCGTCGTGGCGCACGCGGCGCTCGGGGAGGACGAGCTCGCGCGTGGCCGCGGCGTCGAGGCGCGCGCCGATCCGCAGCGCGCCGGGGATGCCGTCGACCTCGAGGAAGGCGTCCCACGTCTCGCGCTCGGCGCCGGGGCGCGCGAGCGGCGCGAGCGGCGCGCTCGCCTCGAAGGCGTCGCCGTCGAGCCGCGCCGGCGCGCGGACCTCCTCGCGCCGGCGGCGGCGGCGCAGCATGAGGCGGACGCTCGACGGCGCGGGTGCCGACGGCGTCCGCGCGAGCGTGCCCGCCACGTGCAGCAGGCCGTCGGCGTCGACGGCCGCGCGGTGCAGGTCGGGCAGCGGGCGCACGGCGACCGCGACGCCCTCGCCGCGGTCCTCGACGCGCAGCTGGGCCGCGCTGGCGCCGTCGACGAGCACGGGAGCGGCCTGCAGGCGCGCGCCGGGCGCCACGCGCAGCGCCTCGCTCGCGCCGTCGGCGCCCGCGGCGTGCAGCGTCCACGTCCCGGTCCATTCCCGCAGCGAGGGGGTGCCGAGGTCGAGCGTCGTCCGATCGCTCCCGGCATCCAGCGCGACACGGCGCTCCTCGCCGCCGGGCCCGCGCAGGACGAGCTCGGTGGCGCCCGCCGGCGCGCGGGCCGTGAGCTCGACCCGCGCCTCGCCGGCCACGCGCACGGCCTCTAGCACCGGCGGGGAGGCCGGCGCGTCGTGGCCCGGTGCGGCGTCGGCCGCCGGGCGCGCGGAGTTGCTGAGTCGGCCCGCCATCGCCGTCGCCGTGGGCGGCGAACGCTAGCGCACGGCCGCCGCCGCGCCCGTCAGTGGCAGGCCGCCGAGCCGGCGTCGGTGAAGCTGCCGGGGCCTACGGGCAGGAACTTCCACGAGTAGCTCGCCCTGTGCAGGCGCAGCTCGAGCACGCCGAACGTCGAGTTGTCGCGCACCTCGCTCCCGGGCTGTGGCGACAGGAAGCGGCCCTGGCTCGCGCCGCCGGTCGCGACCACGATCTCGCGGACGCCACGGGCCGGATCGGGGCCGCCGAGTGGATCCATCGGCTCGAAGCGCTCGTAGCCGTGGGTGTGGCCGTTGAGGACGAGCTCGACGCCGTAGTCGTAGAGCGCCTGCCAGATCGGGTGGAGCAGCGGCCGGCCGGCGTTCGTCCCGGACGTGAAGTACGGGTGGTGCCACATCGCCAGCGTGCAGCGGTTCGGGTGGGCGGCGAGGTCCGCGCGCAGCCACTGCTCCTGGGCCGAGCCCGGCGCGCAGAGCGACCCCGTCGGATCCACGCGCGGGTCGACGCACTCCGAGTCCAGGGCGACTACGTGCCAGGCGCCGAGGTCGAAGCTGTAGAAGCCCTGGTCGCGGCGGCCGACCGGGCCGGCGAACTGCCCGGGGCCGTTGAAGAAGTCGAAGTAGTACGCGGCGCCGGGATCGATGTACTCGTGGTTGCCCGTGACCGGGCGCATGATGTTCGCGAGGCGCCCCCAGCTCGGAACGAAGGAGCGGGGGAAGTCCTGGCGCGGCGTGGCGTCGTTCTGCAGGTCGCCGAGCGCGAAGACCGCGTCGAGGTCGCGGCGCAGCATTAGGTCGGAAGTCGCGTACTGGGCGCACGTCGTGGTCGTCGTGACGCCCTCGGGGAAGCTGCGTGGAGCCGGCTCGCACGCGATGTCGCCGGCCGCGTCGACGATCGGGTCCCCGGGCGCGGGTTGCCAGTCGGGCGCCGCCGCGTCCGTGCGCCCGCGGGTCAGGCGCTTCAGCCGCTTGCCGGTGGCGCGGATCGTCCACAGCTGGCGCTTGCCGACCGGCCCGCGCGCGAACGTGATCGTCCGGCCGTCCGGCGAGAAGGCCGGCGACGAGAGCGTCGTGGCCAGGCGCGTGAGGCGGCGCAACCGGGTGCCGTCGGCCTTGACGAGATAGAGGTCGCGCCGCGAGCCGCGTCCGCGCGCGAAGGCCAGCCACCCGCCACCGGGCGACCACGCCGGCCAGTCGTCGTCGTCGCGCGTACTGGTCAGCCGTCGGGGCCGGCCGCCGAGGGCGTCGAGGACCCAGAGATCGTCGGTCCCGCGCCGCACGCGGCGGGTGAACGCGATGCGGCCGGCCGCCGACCACGCCGGCGAGCGGTCGTCGGCGCCGTTGCGGGCGGTGACCGCGCGCAGTCCCTGGCCGTCGGCGCCGGCGGCTTCGATCACGCGGCGGCCGGGGCGTCCGGCCGTGAAGGCGAGCGCGTCGCCCCGCGGCGACCACGCCGGCTCCGCCTCGGGAACGCCCTGAAAGGTCAGG
>DATNGY010000302.1:0-2309 GCA_035605735.1 Solirubrobacteraceae bacterium | reverse complement strand
TTCGAGGCGCGGAAGCGCTCGAAGGCGGCGCCGTCGCCATTTGGCGAGTCGTAGGTCGCCGGCACCTCTGGCGCGCGGTCCTCCTCGTCGACGTCGAAGCGCAGGCCGGCGACGTCGAAGTCGCGCTCGACCACCCAGTCGCCGCGCAGCTCCTCGTCGACGAGCTCGCGGAACGCGTCGATGCCGATCTTGTCGACCATGACCTTCAGGCGCGCGCGGGCGCGGTTGACCCGCAGCCAGTCCTGGCGGTCGAAGATCCGCAGCACCGCCTCGGCCACCTCGAGGTACTCGCCATCGTCGAGGCCGACGAAGTCGTAGAGCGTCGGCGCGACGCGCGGCATGATCGAGGTGCCGCCCCCGACGCGGACCTCGACCCCGCGCTCGCCGTCGCGCTCGCGGGCGATGAACGCGATGTCGTGGATGCCGGTCATCGCGCGGTCGGCGGGCGAGCCGTTGAACGCGGTCTTGACCTTGCGCGGCATCAGCTGCGTCGTCGGGTGGCGCACGAAGTAGCGCACGTAGGCGCCGGCGTAGGGGGTGAGGTCGAAGAGCTCGTCGTCGGCCACGCCCGCCCACGGGTCGCCTGTGACGTTGCGCACGGTGTTGCCGCAGCCCTCGCGGCTCGAGAGCCCGGCGTCGGAGAGCTCGCGGATCAGCTTCGCGGCGTCCGGCAGCGGGACGTGATGGATCTGGATGTTCTGGCGGGTCGTGACGTGGCCCTTGCGCAGCGGCGCGTAGCGCTCGATGACGTCCGCGAACGCCTCGAGCTGCTCGGGGGTCACGCCGCCCATCGGCAGCTTGACCCGGATCATCTGGACGTCGGGCTGGCGCTGGCCGTAGACGCCCTGCTTGAGGCGGAAGCCGACGAACTCGTCGCCCGGGACGTCGCCGCGCAGGAAGCGCGCCGATTCCGTGTCGAAGTCGTCGAACTCGCGCTCGAGGATCGGGATCACGTGTCCGGGGACGTTCTCGAGGACCTCGGGGTCCTCGATCGAGCCCCGGGCCTTGCGGGCGGCGAGGGAAGCGGGCTCCATGGATGCGCTCCGTCGTCGGGGGGCGGGGGGAAAGGAATATACAGATCTCCGACCCGGTTTCGACCTTTTCCACCCGGGGTTAGTGTCGCCAGATGCACTCCCGCGCCCTGCTGCACGCCGCCGCCGACCACGCCGCGGACTTCCTCGAGGGCCTTCCGCGCCGCCGCGTCGGTCCTGCCACAGCCGATCCCGAGGCGCTGCGCGAGGCCCTCGGCGGGCCGTTGCCCGACGGCCCTTGCGATCCGCGCGCGGTGCTCGATGCGCTCGTCGCCGGCGCCGATCCGGGCCTCGTGGCGAGCCAGTCGCCGCGCTTCTTCGGCTTCGTGTTCGGCGGGTCGCTCCCGGCGGCGCTGGCCGCCGACTGGGTCACCTCGGCGTGGGACCAGAATCCGTGCCTGTACGTCGCCTCCCCGGCCGCCGCGGCGGCCGAGGAGGTCGCGCGCGCGTGGCTGGCCGATCTGCTCGGCCTGCCCGACGACGTATCGCTCGCGCTGACGACCGGCTGCCAGATGGCCCATGCGACGTGCCTGGCCGCCGCGCGCCACGAGGTCCTGGACCGCGCGGGCTGGGATGTCGAGGCGCGCGGGCTGGCCGCAGCGCCGGCGGTTCGGATCGTCGCGGGCGCCCAGCGGCATGTGACGCTCGATCGCGCGGTCCGGCTGCTCGGGTTCGGCACGGACGCGATCGTCGTCGTGGACGGAGACGACCGCGGCCGGATGCGCGTCGACGCGTTGCGCGGGGCGCTGGCCGCGGGCGACGGCCCGACGATCGTCTGCGCGCAGGCCGGCGAGGTGAACACGGGCGCCTTCGATCGCTTCGACGCGGTCTGCGACCTCGCCGCCGAGCACGGCGCCTGGGTGCACGTCGACGGCGCGTTCGGGCTGTGGGCGGCCGCCGCGCCGGACCACCGGGCGCTCGTGGCGGGCGCCGAGCGCGCCGACTCGTGGGCGACCGACGCGCACAAGTGGCTGAACGTCCCCTACGACGCCGGCCTCGCCTTCGTCGCCGACGCGCCCGCGCACCGCGCGGCGATGAGCGCGACCGCCGCCTACCTGCCGCCGGGCGCGCGCGACGGCATGGACTGGACGCCCGAGGCCTCGCGGCGGGCGCGCGGCTTCGCGATCCTCGCGGCCCTGCGCTCGCTCGGGCGCTCGGGCGTCGCCGAGCTCGTCGAGCGCTGCTGCCGGTGCGCGACGCGCTTCGCGGAAATCCTCGCCGCCGAGCCAGGCGTCGAGGTCCTCAACGACGTCGTCCTCAACCAGGTGCTCGTGCGCT
>DATNGY010000301.1:0-4106 GCA_035605735.1 Solirubrobacteraceae bacterium | reverse complement strand
CGTCGAGCAGGACGTCGTCGGTCACCTCGAGGACGATCTCGACAGCTCGGCGCTGGATCTCGGGCGCATGCGCGTGACGATCGCGTTCGCCGACCTGGCCGGCTACACGCGGCTGACCGAGGAGGAGGGGGAGGAGGAGGCGGTCGGCGCGGTCGAGCGCTTCGTCGAGCTCGTCGACGTGACGCTGCCGGATGACGCGCGGATCGTGAAGACGATCGGCGACGAGGTCATGGTCGTCGGCTCGGACCCCGGCGCGCTCGTGGACTGGGCGGTCGGCTTCCAGGCCCTGCAGTCCTCTCGTCCGTTGCCGCGGATCGGGCTCCACCACGGGCGCGTACTGTACCGCGACGGCGACTTCTACGGGCGCGAGGTCAACCTCGCGTCGCGCGTGGTGGCGCGGGCCGCGGGCGGCGAGGTCGTGGTCACCCGGCCCCTCGTCGAGGCCGCCGGCGCCCACCTCGAGTTCGAGCCCATCGGCGAGGTGCGCCTGAAGGGCTTCACGCAGGCCACCGAGCTCTTCCTGGCGCGGGCCGTGGAGGAGCCGTGACGGACGTCGAGCAGCGCGTGCGCGCGACCGGGCTGCTGCCCGCGGGCGAGTCCGTGCTCGTGCTGCTCTCGGGGGGGCGCGACTCCGTCTGCCTCCTCGACGTCGCCGTGCGGCTCGGTGCGCGCGTCCGCGCGCTGCACGTCAACTACGGGCTGCGCCCGGAGTCCGACGGCGACGAGGCGCACTGCGCCGCGCTCTGCGAGCGCCTCGGCGTTCCGCTCGAGGTCGAGCGCGTCCGCCGCCCGGACGGCGCGGGCGGCAACCTCCAGGCGTGGGCGCGCGATGTCCGCCTCGGCGCGGCGGCGCGACGGGGCGGAACGGTCGCGGTCGCCCACACCGCGACCGACCAGGCCGAGACCGTGCTGCTGCGCCTCGCCGCCTCGCCGGGGCGGCGGGGGCTGCTCGGGATGTCGCCGCGCTCGGGCCACCTGGTCCGCCCGCTGCTCGGCGTCACGCGCGCGGAGACCGCGCGCTGGTGCCTGGACCACGGGCTCGCATGGCGCGACGACGCCTCCAACGCCGACCTCGTGTTCGCTCGCGCGCGCGTGCGCGAGGGGCTCCTCCCCGCGCTTCGTGCCGTCGACGAGCGCGCCGAGGCCAACGTCGTGCGCACGGCCGCGCTCCTGCGCGAGGAGGCGGAGGTCCTCGACGTCGTCGTCGACACCGCGCTCGCCGGGCGCGACCGGATCGCGCTCGAGCACCTCGAGGCGCTCCCGCCGGCCCTCGGGCGGCTCGTCGTGCGCCGGCTCGCGGAGGCGGCGACCGGCGGCCTGTGCGGGCGGGCGGGAGCGCGCCTCCCTGACCTGCTCGCGCTGCGCGACGGCGCGCTCGACGTCGGCGACGGCGCGCGCGCGGTGGTCGAGGAAGGCGTCCTGCGCTTCGAGCGCACGCCGCCGCTGCCCGCGCGGTCGGAGTGAGGTCGGTGGAGCAGCTATCCCGCGCGCTGGGCGCGGCGCAGCCGTCGCTGCAGGTCGCGGACGCGGCGCTCGAGCGCGCGCACGCGCCTGCGCTGCGCCGTCACCGCCGCTGCCAGCGCCCGCTCGCGGCGCGCACCGCGCCGTAGCGCGGCGTCGCGCTCGGCCCGCGTCGCCTCGTCACGGGTGCGCGCGATGCGCTCGGTCCGCGCGATCGACGCGGCGCGGTCGGCGCGCCGCTGGGCGTTGTCGTCGCCGCCCGCGAGCGCCGCGCCGATCGCGAGGCCGACCGTGATCAGCGCGACCGCCGCGAGCGCGAACGCGAACGCGTGTCGCGGGCGCTCGAGCCACCAGCGCACGGCCGTCAGACGAACTTCCTCGCGACCGCGAGCCCGAGCCGGCGGATGGCCATCCGCGTGGGGCGCCGTAGCGCGTCGAGCGTGTACGTGGCCGAGTCGAGCATGCCGCGCAGCTGCTCGTCGCGCGGGAGCAAGACCTGCTCGCGCGCCCCGGCGGCCCGCAACCCGTCGCGCAGCGACGCGAGCTCGCCCGCCTCGCGTCCGGTGACCTGGTTGACGACGACCGTCAGGCCGGCGTCGCGACTCACGGTCGGCGCGGTGCTGAGATGGTCCAGGGCGCCGATGACCTTGTCGGTCGTCACGAAGTCCGGGCTCGTGACGACCACGGCCTGGTCGGCGCGCTGGAGGCCGAGCTGCGCGAGCGGGTCGATGATCCCGGTCCCCAGGTCGAGCAGGACGAGGTCGTAGAACTGGCCGAGCCAGGCGACGAGCTGCCCGATCGCCTCGGGAGTCAGCGCGGCCATGGCCACGGGGTCGTCCGGGGCCGCCAGCACGTCGAGCCCGCTCGGGAGGGCGGCCACGTAGCCGCGCAGCTGCGTCGCGGCGTGCACCGACTCGAGGTCGGCCAGGAGGTCGGTCAGCGAGGCGCCCGGCCGCAGCTGCTCCGGCGTGAGCGAGGCCAGCGTCCCGAAGTCGCGGTTGGCGTCCATCGCGAGGACGCGCAGCCGCAGCGCCGACGCGAGCACGGTGCCCGCGAGGAACGTGCACGTCGTCTTGCCGACGCCGCCCTTCGGCGAGACGACCGCGACGACATTCGTGCGCGTGACGGGCGGCGCGCTGGCGAGCTCGCGGACGGCCGCCGCCTCCTCGCGCTCGCCACGGCTCGTGAGCAGCGCGGAGACCGACGCCGCGAGCCGTCGCCACGGCGTGTCCGGTCGCCGCAGGCCGTCGACGATCGGTCCCGGGTAGACGTCGGCGCGGCCGAGCCTCTGCGGCGCGCCGCCCCCGCCATGCCTGCTGTCATCCCGCACGGCTGGGGCACTCTAGTGGGGCTTCTCGTGACGTTGGGCGCGAAACGGCGAGGCGCCGGCGCCGGCCGGCAAGGACGCAGACGCGCAGGAAGACCGGAGGTCTTTCAAGGGTCGACGGGCACCGCCGGCCGCAGGCCGGTGGTCGGAACGCCAGGCGGTGATCGGCGTCCGCCGCTTCCGGTCAAACGTTGCGAGAAGCCCCACTAGACTTGCGCGCCCCATGCGGGACCCGAGCATCGGCGAGATCCTCGTCCAGCCCGACGACCTCAAGCAGCGCGTGCGGGCCCTCGGGGAGCAGGTCACCGCCGAGTACGCCGGCCGCGACCTCTTCCTGATCGGCGTCCTCAAGGGCGCCGTCTTCTTCCTCGCCGACCTCATGCGCCACATCGACATCCCCTGCGAGGTCGACTTCATGGCGGTGTCGTCGTACGGCTCGGCGACCGACTCGAGCGGCGTCGTGCGCATCCTCAAGGACCTCGACACGCCGATCGAGGGCCGCGACGTGCTGATCGTCGAGGACATCGTCGACTCGGGGCTGACCCTGCAATACCTCATGCGCAACCTCGGCGCCCGCAACCCGGCGTCGCTCGAGGTCTGCGCGCTGCTCACGAAGCCCGAGCGGCGCAAGGTCGAGCTGCCGATCCGCTTCGTCGGCTTCGAGATCCCGAACCGCTTCGCGATCGGCTACGGCCTGGACTTCGCCGAGCGCTACCGCAACCTGCCCTATGTCGCGACGCTCAGGGACGCGGAGACGACGGGCGACGTCGCGACATAGGTGATCGCGACGCTCAGGGACGCGGGACGACGGGCGACGTCGCGACACAGGTGATAGCGACGCTCCGCGAGACATCCGGCCCGGGTGCACACACGTAGACGTTTAGACCGGGTAACCACCGGGAGCTTCGCCACCCCCCTGGTACCCTTGGCCGTCCCCGTCCGCCCCGTTTCGCCCCACGCCGGAGGCGTGCCGAGCCCCACATGAGCCGGTTCTTCAAGAGCGCAGCGTTCCCGATCCTGATCGTGGTCGTGCTCGCGTTCTTCGTCCAGAAGCTCATCTCCCCCAAGAACGAGGCGCGGACCCCCACCTACGGCGACTTCATCACGCAGCTCAACGCCGGCCAGGTCAAGACCGTCGACCTGAAGACGAAGGACAACACGATCAAGGTCAAGCTGCGCGACGGCGAGACCTACGAGCGCGGCTTCCTGCCCGACTCCTCCGACCGCCTCGAGGCGCGCCTCGAGGCCGCCAAGGCGCAGCGCAAGCTGCAGGACTTCGACGTCGAGGGCACCAAGAGCAACGCCTGGCTCTCGCTGC
>DATNGY010000300.1:0-2918 GCA_035605735.1 Solirubrobacteraceae bacterium | reverse complement strand
GGACCTCCTGCGCCTCGGGCGACGGCTCGGGCGCACGGAGGACAAGCTCGAGCTCGTCCTCCAAGAGGTCGAGCGGCTGCGCGCGAGCACCGAGGCGCGCGCGGCCCAGGACGGCGACGGCGCGCAGCCCCGCTCGCGTCGCCGCGCCCCCCAGCGGAGCAGCTCGACGTGACGGCGCTCGAGCGTCTGGCCCGCACCCCGATCGCCGCGCTCGAGTTCATCAACATCGTGCTCACGGAGCGCGACGCGCCGATCGGGACGACGCCCAAGGACCCGATCTGGACGCACCGCACGACGACGCTGTGGCGCTACCGCTCGAGCGAGCGCCGGCACGCCGTGCCGATCGTGCTCGTGTTCGCGCTCATCAACCGGCCTGACATCTTCGACCTGCGCCCGGGCAACTCGTTCGTGCAGTTCCTCCTCGAGGAGGGCTTCGACGTCTTCCTCCTCGACTGGGGGGTGCCCGACGACAGCGACGCCGAGCTCGGCCTCGAGCACTATGTCTGCGACGAGATCCCCTGGGCGCTGCGCGAGGTCCTGCGCGCGAGCGGCGGGCAGGAGGTCTCGCTGCTCGGATGGTGCATCGGCGGGACGCTCTGCCTGCTGCACTGCGCGCTCGAGCCCGACTCGCCGGCGCGCAACCTCGTCGCGCTGACGACGCCGATCGACACGACCGGATCGCTCTACACGACCTGGGTCGCGCGCGACAGCTTCGACGTCGATCGCGTCGCCGAGGTCTACGGCGCGGTCCCCGGCCGCCAGGTCGACTGGGCCAACAAGCTCATGAAGCCGGTGACGAACTACTGGACGACGTACCGCCGGCTCTGGCAGCAGGTGCTCGACGGCGAGGCGCGCCCGGACGCCTATCAGGCGATGGCGCGCTGGGTGGCCGACAACCCGCCGTTCCCCGGCCGCGCCTACCGCGACTGGATCACGTGGATGTACAAGGAGAACGCGCTCGTGCGCGGGACGCTGCGCCTGCGCGGGCGCCGGGCGCACCTCGGGGCCGTCGAGCAGAACCTGCTCGTCGTCACCGCGGGCGCCGACCACATCGCCCCGCGCGCCGGGACGCTGCCGCTCCTCGACGCGGTGGCGAGCGCGGACGTCACGCACCTCGACCGGCCCGGAGGGCACATCGGGCTCATGGCCGGCTCGAAGGCGCGCAAGGAGATCTGGCCGGACATCGCCGAGTGGCTCACCGAGCGCTCGGATCCCTAGTTCCGATCGAGAGGAGAGACTCGTGGCCAGCACGCAGACTCAGGAGCAGCACTACAAGTCGGCCGGCCAGAAGCTCGAGGGCCGGGTGGCGATGGTCACCGGCGGCACGCGCGGCATCGGCGCGGCGATCTGCCGGAGCTTCATCGCCCAGGGCGCCGCCGTGGCCGCGGGCTACAGCCGCGACCGCGAGCGCGCCGAGAGCTTCCAGTCCGAGCTCGCGCGCGCCGGCGCGCCGGTCTCGATCCACCAGGGCAACGTCGGCTCGGCGGAGGACTGCCGGCGCACAATCAGCGAGGTCATCGAGCACCACGGCCGGCTGGACATCCTCGTCAACAACGCGGGGATCACCTCGGACAAGTCGGTCTTCAAGATGACCGACGAGGACTGGTACAAGGTCATCGCCGTCAACCTCTCCGGCGCGTTCTTCATGTCCCAGGCGGCGCTTCACCACATGGTCGAGCGCGGGACCGGGCGGATCGTGAACATCTCCTCGATCGTCGGGCAGATGGGCAACATCGGCCAGGTCAACTACGCCGCGTCGAAGTCCGGGCTCTTCGGGATGACGACGACGCTCGCGCGCGAGGCCGCGCACGCGCTCAACCGCGCCGACAAGCTCGAGGGCAACGAGGTCGGCATCACGGTCAACACGGTCGCCCCCGGCTTCATCGAGACCGACATGCTGGCCTCGGTGCCGGAGAAGGTGCTCGACGGGATCCGCGCGCAGGTGCCGGTGCGGCGCCTCGGGCACCCGGAGGAGATCGCGCGGGTCGTGCACTTCCTGGCCGCCGACGCCTCGGGCTACATCACCGGCCAGGTCTGGGCGGTGAACGGCGGGCACGACATGTAGGCGGCGGCGCGCCGTCGCTCACGCGACCGCGCCGAGCCCGACGGTCCCCACGAGCGCCGCGGCCAGCCCGGCGCGCGGGTGGCGCGCCGAGAGCACGAGCGGCGCGAGCAGCACGCGCTGCACGCCGACCCCGAGCAGCGGCGCGTGCGCCTCCCGGTCGTACCTGCGCGCCAGCGCGGCGAGCTCGAGCGGGTTGCGGGGCAGCCCGCGGCGGGTCATCCGCCCGGCCCGCGCCATCGCGACGACCTCGGCGAGCATCTCCTCCATCCGCAGCGCGGGCCGGACCTCGACGCGCAGCCGCGCCTCCTGGTCGCCCGCGTTCGCGAACGAGTGCATGACGCCGGGGTCGACCTCGACGACGTCGCCCGGACCGGCCACCCGGGTGCGCAGGCCGACGCGAAAGCGCATGCGGCCGGCGAGCACCTCGAAGCGCTCGGTCTGGATCGGGTGCACGTGCGGGATCGGCACCGCGCCGCCGGGGCGCAGGGCGAAGTCGAAGGCGAGCAGCTCGCCGCCGGTGCTCGCCGCGGTGTGCGTGAACGTGAAGCGCTCGCCGGTGACCGGGTTCTCGAGCGTCTGGCCTGGAGCGATCATGCGGGCATGCTCGCGCGCCGCAGCGAGACGGTCCATGGTCTAGACGCGCAAGACCATGCGTGAGCGTCTACAATCCCTCAAATGGACGCCGTTGCCGGCCTACTCGACGGACCCCGGGCGCGCGACGCGTTCCTGCTGCGCTCGAGCATGGACCCGCCGTGGTCGCTGCGCATCGCGGACGAGGCGCCGCTGACCGTTCTCGCCATGGTCCGCGGCCGCGCGTGGGTGCTCGCCGACGAGGGCGAGCCGGTGCTCCTGC